>NZ_JBFUKF010000203.1:0-9428 GCF_056400985.1 Mucilaginibacter sp. P4_G9
CCAGATACCCATGGATGGAATTACCTGGTAGGTTAATTTTAAATAACCAGGTCCTGAATCTTGAGTTCTTTAAGATTCAGGACCTGAATATATCCCGGTGACTTTATAATTTATAATTAACAACCCTTCAGACTTCTCAATCTACCGATACCGTCAATCCCTCCTGTTGCAGAATTTTTCGGTAGATCTCCATCTCTGTAAACGAGCCTTCCAATACGGCGCATTTCCCTTCGTTATGTACTTTCCAGGCTATTTTTTCGGCTTGAGGCTCGGAGTAATCAAGATACTTCATCATACAGTAGATCACGTGATCAAACGTGTTAAAATCATCATTCCACAATATAAGGCGACGAACTTCTTTAAGGCCCGTCAGTAATTCTTCGAGGGTAAATGTTTCTTCCTGTGTTTCAGTTGGCATACGTAACCGCAAAATTACTCAAAAACAATAATAAAAGTGTTAAAATCATGTTCAATTGGCTTAAAATCCTGCTACAATAGCAGGGATAGACAACCCAACACCATAACACATGAAAAAAATCGCCGCTAGTATTGTTCCGTTAGCCGCCCTATTATTTACAGTTAGTATAGTTAAAGCCCAGGCTGCTAAAAACAGTCAAAACACTTTGCAACCTCCGCCCAATACCATAAATATTGATGGCAACCTGAAAGACTGGGGCGATAGCCTTCGGTATTTTAACGAGGAGAAAAAATTAAATTATGCTTTGGCCAATGACAAAACCACACTTTACGCGGCCATTCGCATTACCGACAAAATGGACCAGATGCGCACGCTTAATGCGGGCATTACCTTAAGCATTGATCCTAAAGGCAAAAAGAAGGAAAGCTTTTCGGTTACCTTCCCACTGGCAGAACCGGGCACCAAACCTGATTTTGGAAAAAGGCCCGACGATAATACCGAAATTACCCAACAAGACCGTGACGAACTGGCACGGGAATGGATAACTAAACTGCGTGATATTAAGGTGGTTGGCTTTAAAGATATTGAGGGCGATATGATCACCACATCAAACACTTACGGCATTAAGGCAGCTATTGATTACGATGCCGATGGAAACCTGGTTTATGAAATGGCCATCCCACTGCAGTTTTTTCTTGCTGACGATATTACCAAAACCGAGTGGGCATTCAATTTTAAAATAAATGGCATACAACGGCCAAAAGGCGAAGGGATTGAAGGTGGTGAACATCCAGGTGGTAACATGGGCGGCAGTGGCCGTGGAGGACGTGGCAGCGCCATGGGCAGCGGCGGTCGTGGCGGTAGGGGCGGACGCGGTGGAGGTATGAGTAGAGCTGGTTCAGAAGGCAGTCCGACGGAAATGACTAAGTCGACTGATTTTTGGGAGAAGTTTTATCTGAATAAAAAATAAGCTAAAGGCGAACACTAAAAGACAACAGGAATATACAAACAACCTCCAAAAGGTTTTAAAACTGTGCTTTAAAACCTTTTGGAGGTGTTATTTTTCCATACTTTACTCATACCTCCCACATACTCTATTTTCACTTTTCACATATCAAACCCTAACCCCCATTTCAACTATTGCACCTTATAAGTATACACCTGACGGCCCAGGTTACCATCAACATCTATCCCTTCAATTAAAACCCTGTAGATTCCTTTACCATCAGCATTAAAGAATGATAGTGTAGCATTGCCATCCTTATCAGTCACGATATTTGATTTCCAATATATGGTTGAGCGAAGATCCTGCATCTGTGTATTTGTTTTGGGGTCATCGTATTGCGGCGAATAAAATTCCCGTGCTTTATAATACCCTTTTGGCGCATATGTAACCACACCCGGCGCATACCTGTTGTAATCATTGCCGTCCCCTCCGCGCCTGGTGGTAATTACCAATACCCCACCATTTCCCCTGAAACCATAGATAACAAGATTACCAATTGTGCGTAAAACTTCAACACTCGCTACATCGTTTGTATTTAAATTATTTAAATAATCGCCCTCTACCGGTATACCATCAACCATTACGGTCATTGGCTGACTTTGGTTACGGGTTGAATAAGGCACCCCGTTTCTAAAGATCACGCCAAATATTTTCATTTGCAAAGCGCTGGTAAAATGCCCGCCAAAATTTTGCAGATCCTTATAGGTAATAACCTGGTCGGCATTACCAGGGCCATTTAAATTACTGGAGTTTTTCAACAGTTCATTCTTAATTTTCACATCCCGTACAACCACTTCTTTTAACAGGATGGCATGGTTGCCAATGCCGTATTTAATATCCTCGCTATACCTGTTTTTACTATTTTTTAGATATGCCGAAAGTCCATCACTTATATTCACCTGTATATCAGCAGCATTTTTATTTTTCCCCGGGACTTGCGGGGCAATTTTATCCAATTCAATCTCGATGTTTTTACGATCCTTGACCGTACGGGCCTGTATAACAAACCTGATGCTATCCCTGAAAACAAGGTTTTTAAAAACAAAATTGCCTTTGACATCAGCTACTGTATCTATTATAAAAACACCACCCGATGTGGTGAACAATGTTATTTTACCACCGGCTACAGGCTTGCCACCTAAAGTTTTTAAATGCCCGGATATTTGTAACGTTTTTTCGGGCTGAAAAACTATAGGTTCAAAGACATCATTCAACAGCTTTTTCCATTCAAAACGGCGATACCCCTGGGTTAACATTAGCACATCCAGATCGGTCCGGGTTGTTGCATTTACATTATGAAAATAATAACCCGGTTTTTCGATATAACCTTTCAAATCGGATGTAAGTAATATGTTGGAAAAAATACTTTCCTCTGCGGTTTCATCAACGGAAACTTTCGACAGATCAATAACCGATGCCGAAAAACTGGCGCTTGCAGGATTACCCTGGTTATTTTTTGCATTAAGACTGATGTCTACCTTTTCGCGGGGAGCATATGTTTGCTTACCAGATGATACCGACAATTTAAGCTCATCATTATTCTTTACAAATACCAGCCGCTCATTTAAAGGTTCCCCTTGTTTAGAGAACAGGGTAAACTGTACAATACCCGACGGAAACTTACTTTTAGGCACAACGGTAGCAAAGGTTTCACCGCCATCGGCACTATTAGCTGCATAATATATTTCTCCACCGCTTTGGGCCACCAACAAAAGGCCGCCGGTTGGGGCTGCACTGGTCAGCAGATCTTTACCCGGTAATATTTTTACAGCAATATCATTGTCGCCCGAATTATCAATACCCAAAACGTAGCCATTATCTATTGCCCGGGGTAAATCAAATACCCCTTCAGAACCATCGGCATAGGTAACATGGGCTTTATATGTTTTGCCGCTAAACGGAATCAGCTTAAAAACCCCCATACCCAAATGTGTACTGTTAAATGCAGCAACCTGTTGGTTTTGATCGTCAACCACAGCCCCCTTTACATCAACACCTAAGCCATCGGCACCTACGGCCTTAAAAGCAACTTTTGAGTTTATGCCGTTAACCAGGTTACCACTTTCGGGAAAAAACTGAATATCAACTTTATTTGAAACCGCTTTTACCGCCACCACTTTCTCAACTGCTTTTTTATCGAGTTTTATAAGGGTTATGACATGCCCGGTGGCAGCCGTATTTCCTGTTGTATTGATAAAAGCGGCATCAAGATTACCTTTATCGTCGGTAATGCCTTTGCTTTTATAAACAATTTTCCCGTTTAACTCTACCCTATAAGTTACCTCTTTAGCTTTATAAGGTTCGCCGTTTATATCGGCATAATTAATAAGCGCGTTTACTTTCTGCTTGCCGTTTTGAACACTGTAAGTAAATGCCGTTTTGGCGAAAACGGTATTATTAATGCTATTAACAACGGAGAAGGTTTTATCAAAAAAATAGGCTTCACTTTCATTACGCATCCAATTGGTATAGGCCCGTACCCGGTAAGTGCCTTCTTTCATCGAGTCGGCAAGGGCAAAGTCACCGCTGGCTAACCCGCTTAATAATGGCAGTTTAATACTGCGTTTTACCGAATCGTTTTCATCTATCAGGTCGACATTCAGTATTTCGCTAAGGGCCGATAGCTGGTGCTTGCCACCAATGGTTACGTAGGCTTTAAACCAAATATCGTCGCCTATGGCGTAGCTGGGTTTATCAAACTGCAGGTAAACTTTTTCCTGCGGATGATTGTCCCGCCATTTATAAAGCTGATCCACCAGTTTTTGCAGCAGATCATCGCCCGGGCCGGCAAAGCCCATAATAGCCGTAATAACAACGGCCATTAATAAACCGATAGATAATTGTTTGTTTTTCATTTAGGTAAATAAGATTCAATCTACAGAAAATATTATAATAATTTTATAACAAGTGTGTTACGGGTATAGTTACGGAAATTTTGAGTATTGAAAACTTATAGAAGTATAAGGTTTGTTCAGAAGATAAGGTTTGTTTTTCATAATAGGTTAGGCACTAAGTTACGCGTTCGACTGTAAACTTATGCAAAGGTTTAATGGAACGAAAAATTAATTTCCATCAATCAAAAAACTCAAACGCAAAACTTACGACCTGCTTAAAATTTATTCTTCCACATCATGCTTTCAACCGGCCGGGTGGTAGGGTTGTTGTATTTGGCGTTGCTTTTGGTGTTATACAGGGTTTCAATATCGCCTTCAACAACAAAATAAATCAGCTGACCGATGGGCATGCCAGCGTAAATACGTACAGGTTGCGCACATGAAATTTCCAATGTCCAGGTATTGCAAAAGCCAACGTCGCCTTTACCGGCTGTGGCATGTATATCAATCCCCAGGCGACCGGTGCTCGATTTACCTTCCAAAAAAGGCACATGCTTATAGGTTTCGGTATACTCTACTGTTACGCCCAGGTAAAGGGTATTGGGCTGCAAAACAAAACCTTCTTTTGGTATTTCAAAACTATCTATCTCGTTGTGCTTTTTAGCATCAAGCACCCTATCGCGATAGGTGGCCAAATGTTTACCCAAATGTACATCGTATGAGTTGGTGCCAAGGCATTCGCGCTGAAAGGGTTCAATAATAATGGTTCCTTTTTCTATTTCTTCGAGAATGCGCTTATCAGATAATATCATAGCCTGCTTTTGGAAGGGCCTAAATTATAAAAATTAAAATAAAGGCGATGGCTATTATTTAAACATTGTAAAAATCAGCAGAAGCATAAAAAACAGCAAATATCACACTAAAAATCAATAACTTATGATTATGATACAGCAATTATTATAATTAAAATTATTTCACATAAGTTTGCATCCAATTTTGCAATTTTACTTTTATGGCAATAGCATACAGGCAGCGCATTGATGACGATACTGAGTTTGCACTCTGGAAAATTGAGGAGGAAGCTAATGACCTGTATAGGCAATTACAACTGGACGAGAACGAAAAAGCCTACGTTGAAAAATTGGGCAAAAGCAAACGTCACCTGCACTGGCTGGGCACACGTGTATTACTACGCAAAATGTTGCGTACTGATGAGTATATTGACTGTAAGATCGATTCGCACGGTAAACCTTACCTGGTAAACCTCCCCTATCATATCTCACTAAGCCACTCCTTTGACTATGCCGCGGTGATGATCAGCAAAACGCATAAGGTAGGTATAGATATTGAACAGATACAACAAAAAGTAGAGCGCATTGCCGGTAAATTTATGCAGCCCAAAGAACTTGCTTTTATCAGTGATAATAAAAAAATTGAGCAGTTATATGTTTGCTGGTGCGCCAAGGAAGCCATTTACAAATGCAACGGGCAAAAAGAAGTTTCTTTTGCCAATAATATTTTTTTAGAACCTTTCAACTTTGAACATCACGGTGTGTTGAATGCTAATTTGCATAAAAAGAACCTTAATATTGATTATACGGTAGGCTACCTGCAATATGAGAATTATATGATTGGTTATGTAAAAGGGGATATGTGATGAAAAACAAGAAAGTTTTTTTCCAGGATTGGGGATTGATAGATTACCAGCAGGCCTGGGACAGGCAGGAGGACCTGTTCTCGACAACGGTAAAAACCAAACTTGATAACCGTAACAACGAGATTGCTTATACCCAAGCAGCCAAAAGCCTGGTTCCTGCAGATGCTTATGAACCCTTTGCTGCCGCGGAAACCTTTAACTACCTTGTATTTTGCGAACACCCGCATGTGTACACTTTAGGTAAAAGTGGTAAAGCCGAGCATTTATTGTTAGATGAAGAGGGGCTGAAAAAAAAACAGGCTGTTTATTATACCATTAACCGTGGCGGTGATATTACCTATCATGGGCCCGGGCAAATTGTATCGTACCCAATATTGGATCTTGATAATTTTTTCACAGATATTCACCTGTATCTGCGTACGCTGGAAGAAGCGGTGATACTTACCCTTGCCGATTATGGTTTGCAGGCTGGGCGTTACCCCGGCTACACAGGCGTTTGGTTTGATGCTGATAACGAAAACGCACGTAAAATTTGTGCTATGGGTGTGCGCTGCAGCCGCTGGGTAACCATGCACGGACTGGCATTTAATGTAAATACCAATCTTGATTACTTTAAAAACATAGTACCCTGTGGTATTGATGATAAGGCTGTAACCTCTATGCAGCAGGAGCTTGGCCACCCGGTTGACATTAATGAAGTTAAAAAAATCTTAAAGCATCATATTTCCGTATTGTTTGATATGGAGATGATGTAATGAAAGCACTATTTTTAATTTTATTTTCGATAGGTACACTATCCGCGTGCGTTAAAAAGACTGATTCAATGCCGAATAACACCAATAATCCTACTCCACCACCAGTTGTGCCCCCGGTAACTGTAACCGATACTTTAAGCTACCTTGCCCTGGGCGATTCATATACCATTGGGCAATCGGTTACGGCACAGGAGTCGTTCCCTTACCAGCTTGCTACTCAGTTATCAAGGCTTAAGATCTCCGAACCGTATATTATAGCCCGCACCGGTTGGATAACTGACCAACTGATAGCTGCGATAGATGCCAGCCCGATTAAAGCAAAAACCTACGATTTTGTAACGCTGCTTATTGGCGTTAACGATCAGTATGGAGGCTATAGCCAGGCTAACTACCGGGTTAAATTTGTGCAGGTTTTAAATACAGCCATTAAGTTTGCGAAGAGTAATAAAAAACATGTGTTTGTACTCTCCATTCCCGATTATGGCGTTACACCCTTTGCTCATGGCAATGAAGCCAAAATTGGGCCCGAAATAGACCAGTTTAACGCTATCAACCTGGAAGAAAGCACCAAAGCCGGTGTTAACTATATTGATATTACGCCCATATCCAAAGGAGCCGCCTTTGACCTTACCCTGCTGGCCAATGACGGCCTTCATCCATCGGCCAAAATGTATAACCTGTGGGTTCAAAAGCTTGTGCCTGAAATATTAATGCAGTTTACAAAGTAAATAAATTTGGAATTAAACGACAAGTGTCGTAAATTTATTGACAATTAGCGTTAATGAAGCATGAAAGAGCCAAAGCCATATAAATTTTTAGATGAGGATGAAGTTAACTTAACCAACATGGTTAGGGAAGGCGTATCATTTTACTACTTTAACAAACTATCCGATCATATCCATTTTGATACTGAGGATTGGGCCGGTTATTTACACTTATCCGAACGCACTTTACAACGCTACAAAAAAGAAAAAAAATCCTTCGATCCCATCTATTCCGAAAAAATCATACTTATTGAGTTGCTTTATAAAAAAGGCATCGAGGTTTTTGGCAATGAGGAGAAATTTTTTGCTTGGATGGATTATACAAGCATCCCACTTGGCAGCGTAAAGCCCAAAGAGTTATTGGATACCTCGTTCGGTATCGGCATGGTGCGCGACGAATTGGGTAGGATAGAGCATGGCATATTTGCATGATACTTTACCGCCTAAGCAAAAAAACATATATTAATGATTTATCCGGGCGCGGCGCCGAGGTAAATGGCGGCCGTTGGAACAGCAAAGGCACACCTGTTATTTATACCGCTTCCTCCCGCGCTTTAGCTGTATTAGAAGTTGCCGTACATACCCCGCTTGGCATTATACCCACCAATTATTTTATGGCAACCATAGAACTAAAGAATAACAGCAAAATCCAAACGGTTGATATAGATAACCTGGATGCCAATTGGAACAGCAACCCGCTTGTAAAAGCTACCCAATTTATAGGCGACAGGTTTGTAAACACTAACGAGTACCTGGCACTAAAGGTTCCATCGGCAACAGTACCGGGCGATTTCAACTACCTGCTAAACCCTGCACATCCGGATTTTAAATCGGTAAAGATCATCAAAACAGAAGCTTTTGAGTTTGATAGCCGCCTATTTAAGAAACAGGCCATTTAAAAATCATCTGCACATTTGAAATCTGAAATCTGCATATCTGAAATCTGCACACCTACACTAACACTCCGGCAAGCTGATGGGTATATTGATAGCCAGTCCCCCGTCGGAAGTTTCCTTATATTTTGAGTTCATATCCAACGCGGTTTGCCACATGGTTTTAACCACGGCATCAAGGCTTACTTTAGCTTTCTCAGGGTTACTCTGCAAAGCCAGTTGCGATGCAGTAATTGCTTTTATGGCACCCATAGTGTTACGTTCAATGCATGGGATTTGCACCAGGCCACCAATGGGGTCGCAGGTAAGGCCAAGGTGATGCTCCATGGCTATTTCGGCGGCCATTAATACTTGCCTTTGAGTGCCCCCCAGGCATTCGGTCAGGGCAGCAGCGGCCATTGCGGATGATACACCTATCTCGGCCTGGCACCCACCCATGGCAGCCGATATGGTAGCTCCTTTTTTAAAGATGCTGCCTATCTCTGAGGCGGTAAGTAAAAACTGAATAACCTGCTCATCGGTATTACCCTCGCAAAAAACAATAAAATATTGCAGCACGGCAGGAATTACACCTGCAGCCCCGTTGGTTGGCGCAGTTACTACCCTACCAAAAGAGGCATTTTCCTCATTCACAGCCAGCGCGAAACAACTCACCCAATCCAGTATATTTTTAAAGCTCCCACCCGTTTTCCGGATAGCAGCAACCCACTCCTCATAATTTGAATAAGTATTACTACCTATTAGTTTACTGTTCAATTTAAAAGCGCGCCGGGCAACATTTAAACCGCCGGGTAACTGGCCCGTAGTGTGGCAGCCACGGTACATACATTCTTTTAAGGCTTTATATATATTTAATACGCCGTTACACGTCTCCTGCTCGCTGCGCCAGGCCAGCTCGTTCTCCGTCACCACTTCCGAAATCCTGAGGCCGGTTTTCATGCACCAATGCAGCAGGTCGGCAGCAGTATCAATAGGGAATGGCAGGTCAACCTCCTGTTTGGATTGCGCAGATGCATCTTCCTTTACCACAAAGCCCCCGCCTATGGAATAATAGGTTTCTGATATAGCTTTGCCGTTACTTAAAAACGCCTGGAAGGTTAC
>NZ_JBFUKF010000204.1:0-9383 GCF_056400985.1 Mucilaginibacter sp. P4_G9
GGTACAAGTGGGTGCATATAGCCGATATCCGCTGCCTGAGTATCCACGACTGGGAGTTTTACATCAAACAATCTTACCGGCTTATTGCCGAAAAGCTCCCGGCCAAAGTGCGCAAGCAAATAGGGATGTAGGTAAGGGCTGTCAGTAATCGCCCTTTAATTGTCGTATTTGCACCGTATGGGTTTGGGGGGATAGATTTACATTTGTATTGTAACATTTAAAAGCAAACTATCATGGCAACTCAAATTTTTGTAAACCTTCCTGTTAAAGATCTTAACAAATCAATCGAATTTTTTACCAGCCTGGGTTACAGCTTCAACCCACAGTTTACCAACGAAGTGGCCGGCTCCTTGGTGATAAGCGATACCATATTTTTTATGCTGATAACCGAGCCGTTTTTTAAAACGTTTACAAAGAAGGAAATTGCTGATGCTACCAAAGTAACCGAAGCCATCAACTGCATCTCCTTAGATAGCCGCGAAGCTGTCGACGAAATGATAGCCAAAGCAGTTGCCGCCGGCGCCACTACCCCAAACGACAAGCAAGATCACGGCTGGATGTACGGCTGGGGCTTCCAGGATTTGGACGGCCACCTATGGGAGTTTGCGTATATGGACATGAGCCAGCTGCCGCAGCATGTTTCTTAAGGATGTGCAGATTTCAGATTACAGATGTGCAGATGATGGCAATTATTTGAAAATTTGAAAATGAGTTTGTCTGAACCGGAATTTGTGGGATCATTAGAATTCCTTGAATTGAGATTCTGTTAATTCTCTAATTCTGAAAATTCCAGTTCAGACAAAATTTTGCGATAGGGATCGGCGCGGATACCGGCCAACGTGGCTAAGGCCTGTGCAGTATGAGCATAGAGCCCGGGCCGCAGGCATCGCCCGTGAAAGTATCAAGTAGTTAGTATCGGGTAGCAAGATTTTTTTTGCTACGGCTTTTTAACTTTAGTTATTATACCATAACAGGTTTTCATTATTGTACAGTCGTATTTACCATCACCAAGTGCTCCTATTAAATTATCAGTTTCATAGGGACTAACAAGCACCGAATCTGCGACTGTCGTATTTTCAGTATAGCAGGGGCCGTTTACACGAATAGTATCGGCATTATTGATTATAACAATCGTGTTGGCATGGATATGTGCATATCCACAATATCCTTTTGTGTGTAATAATACTATACCTTTAATTGGCTGAGTTAATGTAAAGTATTGCCAGTTATTTTCACACTTGCCCAGTGCATCGGCCATTTTGCGTATCCGGTGAGTTTCGGAACATCCGAAACTGAAAAACGGAATTACTAATATTAAAAGTCCCTTTCGCATAGATAAATATAATCTGTAAAAACAAAAAACACCACCCGAAACCGGATGGTGCTTTTTTATGTTGTCCCACACCTTTCAGTGGGCCGGGCATCTATCAAACTTTGATTTCAACTTCAACGCCGCTTGGCAACTCAAGCTTCATCAGGGCATCTACAGTTTTCGAGTTCGAGCTGTAAATGTCTAATAAGCGCTTGTATGAGCATAATTGAAATTGCTCACGTGCCTTTTTGTTTACGTGTGGTGAACGTAAAACGGTGAAAATTTTCTTTTCGGTTGGTAACGGAAGTGGTCCGCTAACTACAGCGCCTGTTGGCTTTACTGTTTTTACGATCTTCTCGGCAGATTTATCTACCAGGTTGTAATCGTAAGATTTTAATTTGATCCTGATTCTTTGGCTCATGTTAATTTGATTTTAACCACCCTAAGAGCTATTTATTAGGGCAATTGATTGTTTATTGTTGTATTTGAAAATTTGGTAATTTGAAGATTTGAAAATTAAAAAAGCATCCTCAAATTTTCAAATCACCCAATCTTCAAATTATTATTACGCGTTTGCAGCAGCTTTTTTGCCTTTTACTTTGGCAACTACTTCTTCCTGTACGTTACGTGGCGCTTCAGCATAGTGATCAAACTCCATGGTTGAAGTAGCACGGCCAGATGTGATGGTACGTAACTGGGTTACATAACCAAACATTTCTGAAAGTGGTACAGTAGCTTTAATTACCTGTGCACCTGCACGTGAATCCATACCTAAAAGCTGGCCACGACGACGGTTCATGTCACCGATAACATCACCCATGTTTTCTTCAGGGGTAAGGATCTCGATTTTCATGATCGGCTCAAGCAATACTGGTTTACATTTTGGCAATGCCTCACGGTAAGCCATCTTAGCTGCTAACTCGAAAGATAGCGCATCTGAATCGACCGCGTGGAACGAACCATCAATTAAACGTACTTTTAAGCTGGTTAACGGGAAGCCGGCTAATACACCGTTTGCCATTGAAGCCGCGAAGCCTTTTTCAACAGATGGGATAAACTCACGGGGGATTGAACCACCGCTGATTTCGTTCACAAACTGTAAACCTTCTTTACCTTCATCGTTTGGTGAAAGTATAACCTGGATATCGGCAAATTTACCACGACCACCGGTTTGTTTCTTGTAAGTTTCGCGGTGCTGAACAGTACCTGTAATTGCTTCTTTATAAGCAACTTGTGGCGCGCCCTGGTTAACCTCTACTTTAAACTCACGTTTCAAACGGTCCATGATGATATCTAAGTGAAGCTCGCCCATACCGCTGATTACAGTCTGGCCAGTTTCTTCGTCAGATTTTACGTGGAAAGTTGGATCCTCTTCAGATAATTTACCAAGAGCGATACCTAATTTATCAACATCAGCCTGAGTTTTAGGCTCAATAGCTAAACCGATAACCGGGTCAGGGAAATTCATCGATTCAAGGATGATCGGGAATTTCTCATCGCACAGGGTATCACCTGTTTTAATATCTTTAAAGCCTACTACCGCTGCAATATCACCTGCACCTACGTTAGGGATAGGGTTTTGCTTGTTAGCATGCATCTGGAATATACGTGAAATACGCTCTTTATTATCTGAACGCATGTTATGCACATATGAACCAGCCTCTAAATTACCAGAGTATACGCGGATAAAGCACAACCTACCYACGAAAGGATCGGTAGCAATTTTAAATGCTAATGCTGCAAATGGTTCTTTTTCAGATGGTTTACGTAAAATTTCTTCGCCGGTATCTGGGTGATGACCGATGATACCTTCAACATCCATAGGTGAAGGCAATAATTCCATCACGTAATCAAGCATGGTTTGTACACCTTTGTTTTTGAAAGATGAACCACATACCATAGGAACAATTTTGGCATCTAAAACAGCTTTACGTAAAGCATCAAGCACTTCGCGCTCGGTGATTGTCTCAGGAGCATCAAAAAATTTCTCCATCAGGCTCTCATCGTAATCAGCAACTGATTCCAATAATTTCTCTCTCCACTCGGTAGCTTCTTCAATCATATCCTCCGGGATAGGCACTTCGGTAAAGGTCATACCTTTATCATGCTCATTCCAAACAATACCTTTCCAGTTAATCAAATCCACTACACCTTTAAAGTGCTCTTCAGCACCAATAGGTAACTGCAATGGTACTGCGTTACTGCCTAACATGCTTTTTACCTGTTTTACAACATTTAAAAAGTCGGCACCGCTACGGTCCATTTTATTAACGAAACCTATACGGGCAACGTTATAATTGTTGGCAAGTCTCCAGTTGGTTTCTGATTGTGGCTCAACACCATCAACGGCGCTAAAAAGGAACACCAAACCATCTAATACACGCAGTGAACGGTTTACCTCAACGGTAAAATCCACGTGACCCGGTGTATCAATAATGTTGATATGGTATTTTTGACCTCTGTAGTTCCAGTTAACTGTTGTAGCAGCAGATGTAATTGTAATACCACGTTCCTGCTCTTGTGCCATCCAGTCCATTGTTGCAGCACCTTCGTGTACCTCACCAATTTTGTGGCTTACGCCCGAGTAATAAAGGATACGCTCGGTAGTAGTAGTTTTACCGGCATCAATGTGAGCGGCAATACCTATATTTCTTGTAAATCTTAGATCTCTTGACATTTTTTTTGTTTTATGATTTCACCGGCTTTTTAAAATGATTACACTGATTTATTGATTTTACCGCTGTGGGCGCAATCATAATAAATCAGTGTAACCTTAATATATAATCGGTGTAATCCTTTTTATATCGGTGTAATCCTTTAATTAAAAACGGAAGTGAGAGAACGCTTTGTTGGCTTCAGCCATTTTATGCGTATCTTCTTTCTTTTTCACTGCTGCACCTTCACCTTTAGCTGCTGATATGATCTCACCTGCTAATTTCTCCATCATGGTTTTTTCACCACGACGACGGGCATAGCTGATAAGCCATTTCATACCCAAAGCTATTTTACGCTCCGGACGAACTTCTGTTGGCACCTGGAAGTTTGCACCACCTACACGGCGGCTTTTTACTTCAACAGCTGGCATAACATTGTTTAAAGCCTTTTTCCAGGTTTCTAAACCGCTTTCGCTGGTTTTCTTTTCAACAATATCAACTGCATTGTAAAATATAGAGTATGCGGTAGATTTTTTACCATCATACATCATGTTATTTACGAACCTTGTAACCAGGGTATCATTGAACCTTGGATCAGGAAGGATAATTCTTTTTTTTGGTTTTGACTTTCTCATTGCTTTCTATCCTCCTTAATTATTTCTTTTTCTTAGCTGGTGCGCCTTTTGTAGGTGCAGCTGCCTGACCTGGTTTAGGGCGTTTTGTTCCGTATTTACTACGACGTTGGTTCCTGCCGGCAACACCTGATGTATCTAATGCGCCACGGATGATGTGGTAACGTACACCTGGTAAATCCTTAACACGACCACCGCGGATCAAAACGATAGAGTGCTCCTGTAAGTTGTGACCTTCACCCGGGATGTAAGCATTTACTTCTTTTCCGTTGGTTAAGCGCACACGGGCAACTTTACGCATTGCTGAGTTTGGTTTTTTAGGGGTAGTGGTATACACGCGTGTGCATACTCCTCTTCGCTGTGGACAGCTGTCCAACGCTGGCGACTTACTCTTGTCAACCAGAGCTACTCTACCTTTTCTAACTAATTGCTGAATAGTAGGCATTTTTTCCTTTTTGTATTTACAGTTTTATCCTTATTTTAAGGACTGCAAAGGTACGGAGTATTTTTTGATTTTCAAGGGATTGGGTAGAAAAAGTTTTGTAAATGGTTGATTGGGTGGAGGGAAGGGCTCAATAACCCCGAAAAATGCTTCTTTAAATACTGGAGCCGACACTTTTTAAAGTGATCCTTTTCGAAGAAAAATCTATTTAAATCGAGATAAATACCATTTTTATAATAGGTGTGTAAAACTAAGCGGGGTTTTATCAACATAAGTTAACATCAATAGTAATTTAAAAAGTTTTAGCCGGCTTATTTTCAGTACGATAAAATTTAACAGCATAAATTTCAAAATCCCGACCCTGTTTTTAGCCAAATAGCCCGGCCGTCTTTTTGCAGATAGCCGGGCTAAGTACGTCACAAATATAAGGGTTTTATTTGGGGCGATGTTCTCCGGATTTAATCTGCACTTTTAGCGATACGTTCTGGGCAATGCCTGCGGCCCGGGCTGTACGTTTATACTACACAGGCATTAGCCACAGGCCGGTATTCACTTCCATCCCTATTGCGGGGGGGTAACATACACACGTTGTTAGGAGAAAAACCTCACGTGCTTAACCGTAAAAAACTTTCTTGAACAGGCATTGAGCTCTCTGGTCGCTATTCGCTGCACTCAAGTTAGGGTGAGCAGTGGTGAAATGAACTATATACCCCTTTGCAAAACAAAGGATTATAATTGATTTTGCTACACACGTGAAAACAGGGCACACTAACGAACATTAATCTTTTGGCGGCGGAGGCAGCAACACAACGTCTATATTGCTGGGGCCGCTGCCATAACATACTTCCCCTCTGAAAGCTCTTACCTGATGAAAATCAAATGTTTTATCAAATAAAGCATTGTGAAGGCTACATTCCTCTTCAATGCTATAGGGAGTTTGCAAGCCTTTCACCAAATACATTGAAACCCTTACCGGGACAAGTTTATATGTCGGATATTGTGTTTCTATCGTTGCTTGTACGTAATTAAAACTGGTCTTAAATTCACTATAAGGCGATTCTGTGATCACATTTATAGCATGATATCCACTTGCCCAAGGTATTTCTTTTTCCTTTATAAAAGTTTCATCTACACCATAAACTGTAAAAAAGTCTGCTATCTGGCTAACTGAAAATACAATCTTCTTTATCCTACGTAGTGTTACGTCCTCATATCTCTCTAAAATTAACTCTCCACTAAAACAGGGATTTGTAGTGTAACTATTATTATGAATTCTCTTTTTTGCCCCAGCCTTTAGCTTTTTTAAAAAATCCTTCCAGGGTTGGTTGAAAAGCTTATTATTGGTTCCATTTTCCTCGAAAACTTTCATTAAAGCTACAATAGCTGGATGTTGCTCATACTCAATAGTATCTCTTGCCAAGCCAATTGGGTAAAGTTTTTGAATGGCTTCACCTATTTCTCCATATAGTTTATTGATGCGATTGTCTAAAGGGAAGTAACGATTCATTGTCTGCGAGGTGATAATTAAAAGCAAGATACGATTTTAACCCCCTAAACAAAACCATTGAATGAGTGCTATAATTGTCGCATTGCAGCCCCATTAAACAAACAAAGCGATGATCCAACCGATCACCGCCTTGCTATCAATCACTCTAAAACAACAATCAAAAATTAGTAGTGGTTATAACCGCTATGGTAATGGCCACGGTCGCCGCCATTATTATATCCGTTATGGTACCTGTCATGATGACCTCTGTGGTGTCCGTATCCATCGCGTACCACGCAACCTGAGGTTACTGATACCACTGCTGCTGATATTAATAGTGCAAATGCAACAAATCTCTTTTTCATGATATATATTTTTAATGCGTCATCTAATATTAAGATGTATATACGTATGATACATTTTTAATGAAAAGGATTAATCTGGCAGGGATTATTTTGTTATTCAACAAAAAGGCCTTTAACTTTTAAAGCTAAAGGCCCAATATTTATGGCGCTGCGGGTTTTGGCGGCTTGGGTGGGTGCGGCATATTCTTTGGCGGCGCACAGCTTATGGTTAAAGTGGCAACCATTGCGGCAAGCAATAGTATGGCGGTGAATTTCTTTTTCATAGTTGTATGTTTTATATATATAATAATATTGGCCGGTAATTGTTTTAAGCAATTGGTTTTCAGTTAAATCACCTATGTACTGATTACCCCCTTGCCCAGTCCCCGGTAAACTATTATCTTAGGTTTTTCCAAATCTATTCTGTATGAAAAAGTTAGCCTTCCTGATCATTCCTTTTTGTATCCTCATTAGCTGTAAGCCTAAATCTGCTGGCGATAGTGCGCTTTCGGGAGATGCCGCGTTTCAAAAACTGGCCGATGATTACCTTGACGGCTACCTGGCCTGGCGACCGGCTAATGGTGTTGCATTGGGATATCACCAGTATGATGGTAAGGTAACGGATGTCAGCAAAGCTTCTATAGATAAGGAATTGGCCCGTTTAAAGGATTTTGATGCGAAGTTAAGCAGTGCGGATACTGCATCCTTGAGCCCAAAGGCGTTTTATGATTACCGCATTTTGCGTTCGGCTATAAAAGGCGAGATCTGGACTTTTGAGGACCTGGGGACCTACACCAAAAATCCTATGACCTATGCGGGAATAGTTGATGTAAGCATTTATGTGAAACGTAATTTTGCACCGATAGAAGAGCGGGTAAAATCCATCATCGCCATAGAAAAACAGGTACCCAAATTATTGGCCGATGCCAGGCTTAACCTCAACGATACTTTAGCCAAACCGTATGTAGAAACCGCTATCCAGATAGCACAAGGCTCGGCCGCGTTTTTAGGCGGCGACCTGAAAGTAGCACTGAAAGATGTGAAGAACGATACGCTGATGAAAACTTTCAACAAAGCTAACGCGGCAGCCATTGTAGCGGTTAACGATTTTGCTGATTTCCTGAAGAAAGAAAAGCTGCCCAAGGCAAATAATAAATATGCCATTGGCACAGCCAGCTACCAAAAAATGCTGCTGTACAGCGAGGGCATTAAACTTACGCCAGATAAGGTATTACAGATAGGTTTAACGCAGTTAAAAAAAGAACAGGAATCATTTAATGCCGCCGCGAAGATCATCAACCCCAATAAAAAACCGGTTGATGTGTACCACGATTTGCAAAAAGACCATCCAACTGCCCAAAGCCTGATTCCTGATGCCAAAAAGAACCTGGAGCAGATCAGGCAGTTTCTGATCGATAAAAACATTGTAACCATGCCATCAGCGGTAAGGGTTAAGGTAGAGGAAACCCCGCAATATGCACGCGCTACCGGCACAGCTTCCATGGATACGCCCGGTCCGTTTGAAACCAAGGCAACCGAGGCTTACTACTATATTACACCGGTAGATCCCAAATGGACAGCACAACAAAAGGAAGATTGGCTAAAGCAGTTTGATTATTATACTACAGATAACGTAACTATTCACGAAGCATATCCGGGCCATTATACCCAGTTTTTACACCTTAACGCGTCATCGGCTACCAAAATTGAAAAGATCTTTGGCAGCTATGCCTATGTAGAAGGCTGGGCGCACTATTGCGAAAAAATGATGACCGACGAAGGTTATGGTCATAACGGCGATTCGGTAAAGGCAGCTAAGTATCGCCTGGCACAATCGGGCGATGCACTGCTAAGGCTTTGCCGTTTGTGTGTATCCATCAAAACCCACACCCATGGCATGAGTGTTGATGAGGGCACCAAATTTTTTATGGATAACTGGTACCAGGGCGATAAACCATCAAGGCAGGAAGCCTTGCGTGGTACCTTCGATCCCGGATACCTGTTTTACACCATTGGCAAGCTGGAAATACTAAAACTGCGCGAGGATTACAAAAAACAGGAGGGCGCCAACTTCTCCCTCAAAAAATTCCACGACCAGGTACTCGACCATGGCATGCCCCAGATTGGTATGCTGCGCGAAATTATGCTAAAGGATAAAAGTACATGGGGAGATGCGTTGTGGGGGATTTAATAGAAAATAAATAGATCGTCATTGCGAGGCACGAAGCAATCCCCAACTTACAGGGTAACTGTGCAGATCCGAGCTGTATTTTTGGGGATTGCTTCGTCGTACCTCCTTATAATGACGTGTTTGCAAGTGGTTGATTATCAATATATATCTAAAGACACTTCTTGTTGTGAGAGAATGATTGTTAAAAAAGGGCTGTCATGCTGAGCCTGTCGAAGCATAGCGGGTGAAGGCCTCTGCGCGCGACCCTTCGACAGGCTCAGGGTGACAGGCCAACTACTTGCATAAGTAAACACGTCATCACGATTTTTTTCAGGTTCTTACC
>NZ_JBFUKF010000205.1:0-9244 GCF_056400985.1 Mucilaginibacter sp. P4_G9
CTGAGCCTGTCGAAGCATAGCGGGCAAAGGCCCCTCCGCACGAGTCTTCGACAGGCTCAGACTGACAGGCCTTTACACCTTGAAAGTCTAATACGTCATGGGTAGGTACGAAGCAATCCCAAACTATACAGATCCGATTTGCAAAGCTACTCTGTAAATGGGGGATTGGTTCGTGCCTCGCAATGACGGCCTTTTTTTTATTTTTAGACAGCTTCTTAGTACTGTTGACTTAACAATAGCAGGCGCTATTGGTTAACCGGGGTTGATGAATTGCGTATAAAAACCTGGGTAGGCAATACAACGGTTTCAAACTCGGTTACCGGCCTTTTGCTTTCAATCAGGTTAATCAGCATTTCGGTGGCCTTTTTGCCCATTTCATAACCTGGCTGGTAAACCGTGCTTAATGACGGATTTAAAACATCGGCTAATTGTGTATTGGTAAAACCAAGCAGGGCAATGTCTTCGGGGATTCTAAACTCCAGTTTATGCAAAAGCGATAAAGTTGTTGTGGTGATCCTGTCCGAGGCCGTAAAAATAGCATCCGGACGATCTGGTGAAAGTAAAAGTTCGTTAAGTGCTTTTTCTATTTCACCAAGATCTTTACCGCCATGAAGACAGTATTTTATATGCCGCTCATTTGATTTAATATTGTTTTGCTCCAATGCCAACAGGTAACCTTTCAACCTTTCGGCTGTGATTGACACATTTACCGAACTTGTTATATGCGCAATTTTTCTGTATCCGGCTTTAATTAAGGCATTTGTTGCCTCATAGGCACCCATAAAATTGTCGGCAATAACTTTGTGGGTTTCAATTTCGTCGCTCACCCTGTCGAAAAAAACAATAGGTAAGCCCTTCTCATGCAGCTTTTTAAGATGCTCTACATCCTTTGTTTCTGTAGATAAGGATATCAGCAGCCCATCAATTGAACGATAGATTAAATGGTTCACATTTAACATTTCAAGCTCATAGGATTCATGGGTTTGCGTAATAAATACGTTATAGCCTTTGCTGTGCGCAATAAATTCTATGCCATTAATAACCTGCGAAAAAAAATGATTATCAATGGTAGATACAACTATTCCTAAGGATTTGCTGTTTCCCTGCTTTAAACTTTGGGCCATGGGGTTAGGCTGGTAATTGAGCCTTTTGGCACATTCCAGGACCAGTTTTTTGGTTTTCTCCCCTATTTCATGACTATCCTTTAGCGCTTTAGATACAGCTGAAGTAGAAATCCCTAATTCCTTAGCAATATCTTTTATCGTAACTACCCCGAAATTCATACTTTATAAAATTTACCCAGTTATTTAGCTACAGCCAATAAACTAATCTGTAGTAAACATAAGTAAATTAATGAAAATATAAATTCAGTATTAACCAGCAGGATCGCTTTTAAATGAAAACAAGCAGGAGGCACCTACGGAGCCGGGGTTTGGGTTTTCCTGTGTGCTATAAACACGCGACTCCCACGGAGTCAATGTTACAATAACCATTTCCAACTCCAGCGGAGTTATGTGTTTATAGTGAAAAAACATTTTGCTTTTGGCTCCGTAGGCGCCTCCTTTTAAACGCGATTTCCCTGTATTAACCAGGAATTAAGCAAACTGGTTAAACGCCACCAAAAATCGAAAAACCGCCATCTACACAGATCATAGATCCGGTAACAAATTTTGATGCATCGCTTAACAGCCATACCAACGCGCCTATTAATTCATCGGGATGACCAAAACGCTTAAAGGGGGTTTGTTTAATTACAAGTTGCCCTCTTTCTGTATATCCGCCCTCGGGTTTGGTTAGCAGGTTACGGTTTTGCTCGGTAAGAAAAAAGCCCGGCGCCAACGCATTCATCCTGATGGCATCGCCATAGCGGTTAGCCAGCTCCACCGCAAACCATTGATTATAACAATCAACCGCCGCCTTACCAATATTGTAACCCAATACCTTGGTAATGGCGCGTTTGGAGTTCATAGACGAGATATTGACGATGCTGCCTTTGCCGGTTTGCGCTATGGCCTCGCCAAATACCTGTGTGGGGATAATGGTGCCCCAGGTGTTCAAATCCATCACGGTTTTCATACCGGCTATGTTCATTTTAAAAATATCTTCGTCGGGTTGTAAAACGCCTTGCGGCATATTGCCCCCTGCCCCATTCACCAGGCCATCCAAACGACCGAAGGTGTCCAGCAGTTTGGTTTTAGCCGCCTGCAATTCTGCTTCGTTTAAAACATCGGCAGCTAAAGCAACTGCTTTACCGCCATTTTTATTAATAGCCGCTGCGCGTTCTTCGGCTATTTCGGCGTTTCTGCCTAATATACCTACCGCACCACCTGCTTCCACAATACCATTTATAAACGAGTTGCCTAATATGCCTGTACCGCCTGTAACTACAATTACTTTACCGGCCAATGAGAAGTTATTTTCCAATGTATTTGAATCTTTTTAATTTTAGTTAAAGATAGTTATTATCTGATGTCGGGAATGGCAATCGGGTCCATATCGGTATAGTCGAGGTTTTCGCCGGCCATGCCCCAAATAAAGCTGTAGCTTGCCGTACCGCTGCCCGAATGGATACTCCAGGGTGGTGATACCACCGCATCGTAGTTATTCATGGTGATATGTCGTGTTTCCTGTCCCTCGCCCATATAATGAAAAATCTTTTGTCCTTGTGGTACATCAAAATAAAAATAGGCTTCCATACGGCGGTCATGTACATGCGACGGCATGGTGTTCCATACACTGCCATCATGCAAAATGGTTAAGCCCATTACCAGTTGGCAGCTTTTTGTGCCTTCCAGGTGAATATATTTATTGATGGTACGATGGTTGGCTGTTGATGCCGAACCAAGCGTAACTTTTACCGCATCGGCCTGGGTTAACAGCGTTGTTGGATATTGGGCATGTGCCGGTGCCGAAAGCATATAGAATACAGCAGGTTCGGCCGCGTTTTTACTGGCAAAATGAACACTTTTAGTACCCTTGCCAATGTACAGGCAATCCAGTTTTTTAAGGTCGAAAGATTGGCCGTCGGCTACTACCACACCATCGCCGGCAACATTAATGATGCCTATTTCCCGGCGTTCCAAAAAATATTCGGCCCTAAGGTTGGGGTAGTTCGGCAGCAATAGTTGGGTGTTTATAGGGTTGGCAAAACCAACTATCATCCTGTCGTAATGGGTATAGGTACAATTTATCTCGCCGGGCTGTACCTGGTTATCTATAAGGAAACGCTCGCGGATAAGCGCGGTTTGATAACTTTTAAAATCTTCGGGATGTACACTTTGTAATACTTTCAAGGTGATATGTTTTTATTTAAATCTTTGCAATTCTACAACCCAAACTACTAATTAAAAAGATATAGCAAGCATATTTTTACTTCATCGTTGTAGTTAATAAGCATATATGCATAGGATAAAACTTCAAAAAGCATCCGTGTAACTTATATCCAACCATTATTGCGAGTATCCGGCAGCCCAGCTGGAAAAAACAGTAATGACATGTATGGATACCACAACCGTCTCCTGATCGTCATTGCGAGTATCTACCAGGATAATCCTGGAAAAAAATGGGGATGACGTGTTGGGTTTAGGGCCTCACAACACCCATGTCATTGCGAGCGCAGCGCGGCAATCGCGAACTGTGCAGGTCCGCCCTGTATAGCATGCGATTGCTTCGTTCCTCGCAATGACATAGATTATATTAAAAAACAGCTCTGACAATCAGACACTTGCGAACACATCCTTATAAGGAAATACGACAAAGCAATCCCTAAAATACAGATCGGATTTGCACAGTTACTCTGTAGGTCGGGGATTGCTTCGTACCTCGCAATGACGATCTATTTATCTATTTTTAAACAACCCCTAACTCCTCAGCGCCATTACCAACCCATAGGGTGCTTTGGGTGTCATCCAGGTTGATTTGGGCGGCAATCTATCACCCCGCGTTGCTGCTTCCATCACCTGGTCGATCGTTAACGGATAAACCGTAAAGCCAACGGCGTCTACGTTCGCCTCGCAAAAATCCACCAGTTTATCAAGTCCGCCCGGGCCGCCGGCATAATGTAAACGTCCGTCGGTCATGGGATCAATAATCCCAAAAACCGGCGCCAAAATATAATGCTGCAATAATATCACTCCAGGCCCCTGCCGTTTAGCAAACAAATGGTACCAACGCCCACCCGCCAGCATCCCGATCCAGCCCGGTGTACCCGGCGCATAAGGCAGGTTATCTGCAGAAAGCTCAACTACGAAATCCTTTTCCAAATAAAATAGTAATTCTTCTAAAGGTAAAGCCAGCCGGGGCAGCACCATCCTATAAAAAGGTCCTACTTCAAACTGGTCGGCAGCCATCAGCAGCGAACTGATATACCGATCGTTCGTGCTTGCTGCCGCCGCTATCCGGTGATGGCCATCAGCGATAAATGCATGTTCAACTTCCGAAAACAGCAAGGTGAGCAAATGTAATGTCTCTGTATCCTGAACCCGCCATAACAAATGGCTCGCCCCCTTATAACTCAACTTATCCGGAGATCCGGTAGCTTTAACCGCGGCAATCAAATGGCCAATTGCCCCATCCGGCGGGTAAGCCAGCAACACCGGCTGGCCCTCCAACCCTACCGCCAACCTGTATTCGCGGTGTCGCAACTCCTTTTCTGCCAGCGTAAGCTCATGTGCCAACACACTTCCTTCCCGGTAACTATCCAGCGCCATTAAAGTCCAAACCCCGGTTGATGTCTTCCCATCACGCCAAACCTCGTAGATATACATACATGGCTCCACATCCTGCAGCAGTAGCTTATTAGCCAACAGATCCTGAAATACCTCCTTTATTTCGGAATAAACGCTATCCAGAGCACCCGCATCCAGGTCGCTTTTCCTCGAGCCACTCTCCAGTAACAACTTCAAAGCAGGCACAACGGCGCCCACCAGGTGCTCGCCCGACATATCAATCCCCGTAAAAAGGAACTGCTCCGCGTAAAAAGGATGCGGCCTCACCGCGCGAAAAGGACTAATCCCAATCATATCATCACTTTTTCAAATACTGTAAATTATTAAAAGCTGTTTAAATTTATTAATGTTTATACGCCTAATGAAGCACATAACCACGCGTTATTGTGAGGCACCCACCAGCTCAGCTGGAAAAAACAGTGATGACATGTATGGATACTACAACCGTCTCCTGATCGTCATTGCGAGGTACGAAGCAATGACGGTTGGATATGTGTTTCTCGGACCTATAAAAACATTATTGGATTAAATTTAAACAGTCTCTAATGACTTAACCAAATCTATATATTTATTGTTGTAATAAACACCAAAAAAAGCCGGCATCACCGGCAGTTTTCCCAAAACAATCCTCAATTACAATTATATCAGTATGGCACAGGATGGTATTAAATAATTTATTCTTTAATATTGACGCAGCAATCTAAATTATTCAAAAGGATACAGCTTCCTTTTCAGCAATAACTAACAACCAATTGGAAAATTTAAAAGAAACCAGTTTGCGGCTTCCAGATGGGGGTCAAAAAGCTTTTGATCACACTTTTAAAAAACCCTACACTTCGTTACGTAATACCTGTGGCGCTCCTCCCAAATACTTAAAATTTCTTTTTATTGCCTTTATGATATTGGTTGGGGCAAATAAAACTTTAGCTGTGCAATTTGACCTGGTAACGCCGCAAAATAAGGTCGCTATTTATTATGATAAAAATGAGTGCCGGTTAGATTCCATTGTGGCCGGCCTCCTGGCATCAGATATTGAACGCGTAAGTGGCTATAAGCCGGTAGTATCTGCAGATATTTCAAAAGCGCGTGGTAATATCATAGTAATCGGCAGCATCAACTCAAAACTGATAGCGGGTTTAAACACCGGCGCAATGGCCGCCAGTTTAAAAGGTAAATGGGAGAGTTATGGGTTGAAGCGTATTGCGGCCCCGTTTGGCAATGTAAAAAATGCATTGATTATAACCGGCAGCGATTTTAGAGGAACGGCTTACGGCGTGTTCGATATTTCTGCACGCATCGGGGTTACACCCTGGTATTGGTGGGCCGACGCCACACCGGCAAAAAAGAAAGCCCTGGCTCTAAACATTCCCGATTTTATTTCGGCAGCGCCATCTGTAAAATTCAGGGGAATATTTATCAATGATGAAGACTGGGGGCTGCAGCCCTGGGCCGCCAAAACGCTGGAACCCGAAACCGGCGATATCGGCCCAAAAACTTATGCCAAAGTATTTGAGCTGCTGTTGCGGCTGAAAGCCAATTTGATATGGCCGGCCATGCACCCCTGCACAAAAGCTTTTTATCATTACCCAGGTAACATCCGGGTAGCCGGTGATTACCAGATCATTATAGGATCATCACATGCGGAGCCTATGCTGCGGAATAACGTGGGCGAGTGGAACGAAAAAACCATGGGTGCATTCAACTATATCACCAATAAACAAAAGGTAGCTGATTACTGGGAATCACGCATAAAAGAGAGCAGCCACATTAACGGCATGTATACTATTGGGATGCGTGGGGTGCACGATAGTGGTATAGAAGGCGTAAAAAACCTGGACGAAACAGTACCCCTGCTTGAACGTATTTTTGCCGACCAGCGCGATATGCTGAAAAAATATATCGACCCCGATATTACCAGGGTGCCGCAGGTTTTTACCGCTTATAAAGAGGTATTGGATGTGTATGATGCCGGCCTGAAAGTACCCGTTGATGTTACCCTGGTTTGGCCCGACGATAACTACGGCTATATACAAAGGCTAAACGACGGGAAGGAAAGCAGGCGCGCGGGAGGATCGGGGGTGTATTACCATGTATCCTACTGGGGTCGTCCGCATGATTATACCTGGCTATGCTCTACCAGTCCGGGATTGATCCGGGAGGAAATGACCAAAGCTTATGAGCTGAACAACCGCAACCTTTGGGTGGTAAATGCAGGTGATATTAAGCCGGCCGAGTACGACATCCAGCTTTTTATGGATATGGCCTATCATATCCGGCCATTTTATAATAACGCTTATACCAAAGCACATTTAAAGAACTGGGTAAGCAGCAACATTGGAACAAATAATGCCGCTGCCATAACCAATGTGCTGTGGAAATACTACCAGCTGGCCTTTGAACGCAAGCCGGAGTTTATGGGCTGGAGCCAGACCGAACCCACAACACCAGTCGGCTTTACCGCCTATAACCATCAATATTACGGAGACCAGGCACAACGACGGATAGACGATTACGAGCAATTAGTGCAAGCCGCAAAAAAAATACGAACGAGCGTAAGTGCCAATAAGCAGGATTGCTTTTATCAGCTGGTATACTACCCGGTAGTTGCGGCTTCGTCAATCAATAAGAAATTTTTGTATCGCGATAAAGCCTACCAGTATGCAAAGCAAGGCAGGTTGAGCGCACCACATTATGATTCGCTTGCGAAAGTTGCTTACCAGGACATCATCAGCGAAACTGATTATTATAATACTAAACTGGCGGGAGGTAAATGGGCGCACATAATGTCTATGCACCCACGTGACCTGCCGGTTTACCAGGCGCCCCAATTAAATTATAAAATAACCAAACGCGCCGAAAGGTGGCTGGCCCTGCCAGAGGGCGCTGCCGATACCGCAGGCGCAGTTACCAACCTTTCACTACCTGAATTTAACAGCACCGGCCAAAAGCACTTTATCGATGTGTTTTTAACCCAGGATGCACCGGTAAAATATGTTGTTAACACCTCTGCATCATGGATTAGCGTTTCGCGGCAGGCGGGCAGCCTGTTGGCAACGGGCGGCAAGAGCCAGAGCCGTTTATGGGTATCTGTAGACCAAGCCAAAGCGCTTGCAGCAAAAGAGTTAAACGGTACTATAACCATTCAGGGCGCAAATAAGTCCGTCAGCATAGCCGTAAAAACAAGCAAACAAAACCCGCCTGCACTTAAAGGCTACAATGGTTTTATTGAAAACAACGGCTACGTTTCTATCTACGCTAAAAATTACCACGACAAGACGAACAAGGGAGCCGACCATTGGGGAGAGGTGAGCGGCCTGGGGGCCACGGAAATAAGCATGGAAGCTTTACCTTTACGGATGATCGCTCCGGCAAAAGAAGATCTATCTGACGCCGGTATCAAGCAAAAACCGGTTCTATCTTATAACTTTTACACGTTTAGCGTTTCGCCGGCCGGGGTTAATATCTACACCATACCTACCTATCCCTTAAACCGGAATTTTGAGATGCGCTACGCGGTTAGCATAGATGATGGCCCGGCCACAGTTTTAAACTTTAAAACATTCGGCCGCAGCGAGGAATGGAAACAGGCTGTATTAAGCAATTCGATTATGCGTAATGTTAACACGCCATCGCTGCCTGCAGGCAGGCACGTTCTGCACGTGTACCTTATCGATCCGGGGGTGATACTGGATAGGATACTGATAGACCTCGGCGGACTCAGGCCGTTATATGGTCTGATACCCGAAACTAAAACAAGGTTATTGCAATCTACTAAATAGCAGGCTTTACAAATAAGCAATACCTTGGGGGCCAGGGTAAGTGACTCATTTATGTACCAAATCTCCAACAGGTTAGAAACAAAAAAAGCGAACAAAAAGACTAAAATTCATCTTTTGTTCGCCCGGGGTTTTCCTACATGGACTCGAACCACGATTGTCTGAACCAGAATCAGAAGTGCTACCATTACACCATAGGAAAAAACATTGTAACAGCATCTACATGCTATTACAATGCAAATATAGCACGTAAAGCTTTATTTAACAAAAAATAGTTTCGGCTACCTTTCCCATTTTATGCCTTGTATGCCTGCCTGGTGCAGGCGTTCGGTAAGTTGCCCAACGTGGTGCTGCAGATGGCGGATGTTGTATAAATGTAATTGCAGCCGGTTCATTGGGATCCAGTAAAAACCGCATTGTTCATCGTTATTTTTATCGCTAACCATATTTTCCAGACTATCCGATATGCGTATGGCATAATCAATGATGTCATTTTTTGAATAAACAACATTAATAATTATTGGCTCCTGATCATGAGTTACCGTACCCAGCGAGTTGTAATTGGGCATATGCTTATCCCAGGGCACAAATTTATCCGCACTTTCTGACAAATATAATGATGTATAAAAAAGCGCGTGATAGGCTATTCGCCAAAATGCGTTTTCAAATTCTATACTTTCCCATAAACCGTCCGGGCATTTTTCAATAGTATCCAGGAGCATTTTAACAGCAGCTTTGTAC
>NZ_JBFUKF010000206.1:0-9185 GCF_056400985.1 Mucilaginibacter sp. P4_G9
GCCTTCAACCCCAACAACATTTTGACAATCCCCCCACCCGCCATCCACCCCAAAATACCTATCTTTGCCCCTATTAATTGACGACCCATTATGCTTAAAGGATTTTTTAATGTCCCGGCTCCTGTAAACGAGCCGGTTTTAAACTATGGACCCAGAAGTTTAGAGCGTGTTGCCCTTAAGGCTGCTTTAGACGAAGCCCGCGCGCAGCAGTTAGATATACCCATGTACATTGGCAGCAAGGAAGTACGCACCGGCACAAAGCTGGAAATTCGTCCGCCACATGATCATAAACATTTATTAGCCACCTTTAGCGAAGGTGATGCCAGCCATGTTACCGCCGCCATTGATGCAGCCCTTGCTGCCAAAGCCGATTGGGAGAACCTGCCCTGGGAGCAGCGTGCGGCCATATTTTTAAAAGCCGCCGACCTGATTGCCGGTCCGTACCGTGCTGCTATAAACGCCGCTACCATGCTTGGCCAATCCAAAAACGCGTACCAGGCCGAGATCGATTCGGCCTGTGAGCTGATAGATTTTCTGCGTTTCAACGTAGAGTACATGACCGAAATCTATAAACAACAGCCTCCCGTATCAGGCAAAGGCGTTTGGAACCGTGTGGAGCAACGCCCACTGGAAGGTTTTGTATTTGCTTTAACACCTTTCAATTTTACAGCTATCGCAGGTAATTTACCTGCATCGGCAGCTATGATGGGGAATGTGGTGGTTTGGAAACCTGCTTACACGCAGATCTACGCTGCCAACGTAATCATGAAGGTTTTTATAGAAGCCGGTGTACCAGCTGGCGTGATCAATCTGATTTATGTTGACGGCCCCGTTGCAGGAGAGGTAATATTTAACCACCCCGATTTTGCAGGCATCCACTTTACCGGCTCAACCAAGGTGTTTCAGAACATCTGGCAAACAATAGGCACCAACATTCATAAATATAAAACCTACCCGCGCATTGTGGGCGAAACCGGTGGTAAAGATTTTGTACTTGCCCACCCAAGCGCCAATGCCGATGTGGTAAGTACCGCCCTTGTTCGCGGCGCGTTTGAGTACCAGGGACAAAAATGTTCGGCTGCTTCCAGGGCTTACGTACCGGCCTCTTTATGGCCTGCGGTAAAAGCAAACATGCAGCGTGATATTACATCATTCAAGATCGGTCCGGTTGAGAATTTTGAGAATTTCATTAATGCAGTGATCACCGAGGTATCGTTTGATAAACTCGCTAAATACATTGATGCTGCCAAGACTGATGAAGGTGTTGAAGTTGTTGCCGGTGGCAGCTATGATAAAAGCAAAGGCTGGTTTATTGAGCCAACTGTGTTAAAAGTTGAAGATCCCTACTATGTAACCATGTGCGAAGAGCTTTTCGGGCCCGTATTAACCATTTACGTGTACGAGGACGATCAATTTGATGCGGTGCTTGACATTGTAGACAAAACATCTATCTACGCGCTTACAGGCTCTATTATATCGCAGGACAGGTATGCTATTGCCAAAGCAACCCAACATCTACGTAACGCAGCTGGAAACTTCTATATCAACGATAAGCCAACAGGAGCTGTTGTTGGTCAGCAGCCATTTGGCGGCGCCAGGGGATCGGGTACTAACGATAAAGCCGGTTCTATGATCAACCTGTTACGCTGGGTATCTCCCCGCACCATCAAAGAAACTTTTGATCCGCCAAAGGATTACAGGTACCCGTTTTTGGCGAAGGAAATATAAGCCCCCTCTAAATCTCCCCCGGTTGGGGAGACTTTTGAAAAAAAGCGATGAATTTTAAACTCATCGCTTTTTTATTTTTAAAGCCCTCCCTTCCGGGGAGGGTTGGGTGGGGCTGCCCCCTATTTAAACTTAAACACATCGCCCAAATTGGCATTATCGCTGGTGCTTACGTTCATGTCCTTAATTTTACCGGTGCTGATGCTGTAAACCCAACCATGTACAGCCAATTCCTGGCCTTGTTTCCAGGCGTTTTGTACAATAGAGGTTTTGCACAGGTTGTAAACGTTTTCTATTACATTTAACTCTACCAGGCGGTTAGTACGTTCCTGTTCGTTTTCAACCGCGTCAAGTTCATCGGCATGCAGGCGGTAAACATCTTTAATATGGCGTAGCCAATTGTCTATTAAGCCGTATTCATTGTTGCTCATGGCTGCTATTACGCCGCCACAACCGTAATGACCGGTTACAATAACGTGTTTTACCTTTAATACATTTACAGCATAATCCAGTACCGATAACATATTCATATCCGTATGGATAACCATATTGGCAATATTACGGTGCACAAAAATTTCACCCGGCGAGGTATTGGTAATTTGGTTGGCTGGTACGCGACTATCGGCACAACCAATCCAAAGTACCGGTGGCGTTTGCCCGTTGGCAAGTTTTTCAAAATACTCGGGGTCTTCGGCTAAGGCATCGGTAATAAATTGCTTATTGCCATCTAACAGGCTTTCGTAGGTGATATGGCTGGTATCGTGTATTAACTTTTTAGGGCACATAGTTTTTATAGTTTATCAGTTAGGAAGATTTTTTATACTGGTTCGCTTTCGTCGTCCAAAACACACGGCTTAATTTGTGTAATGCAATGGGCGAAAGATCATAATACAATATTGTAAGCAAAATTAATGGTATGAAGTAAAAAATTGCAAAATCGTACAGGTTAAATAAAAATCCGCCTGCAATAGCTCCGATAAAATAAAAAGAAAGTACTGTAAGGCGCACCATTATTTTATTACGGATAACAGTAGTTTTTTCAACATTAGGGTGTAGCCACTCAGATACATCACCTCCAAGGTCGGTAAACAAACCCGTTAAATGGGTTGATTTGATCAACCCGCCTGATATAGTTGATACCAGGCTATTTTGCAATCCCATCGAAAATATAATAACTCCTATAACTATTTCGCGTTCCAGGTCGGTCTCTTTATAAAAGTTATGCCCATATACAGCAACAAATAACAGTAATATAATTTCGATGATAATTGGTACCGAATGAGCCTTGTAACGGCTTTTGTGTTCCAGTGAACGTACGATAAAATTGGATAAAAATGCTCCGGCAAAAAACAACAGCAACCAGATAACAAACACATTGATCTGCCTGAAATTCTGCTCAACAATATGTTTGGCCAGGTTAGCTACATGCCCGGTGATATTTGAGGTAAAAGCTAAAAAAGCCACCATCCCCACAACATTGGTAACGCCCGATACAAATGCTGTTGACGATGCAAGTAATAGGTTTTGTTTTAAAGTGCGATCTTCTTTTGATTGCCTTAGCATGGTAAACGCTGTTTATTAAAAACGCCTAAAAATAGGATAAAAATTTAGTGGATTGTGCAATCGGCAAGTAAAAGGCTAAATTTTTAAAAACTGCTATGTAAGCCCGGTTGACAATCCTTAGTCGTCCCGAATTTTATATCGCCCCCATAGGACAAGCCGCAGCGGGCAAGTAGAATACCCCAGTTATATGARATGCTGAAACAAGTTCAGCAATAACTTCATTTCAAACAAAAAACCCCGGCCATTTTTATGAACCGGGGTTAATCAAACATAATAAACCTATCTGTGTCAATCAAACACAGAAAAGCTATCTCCATAAATATTAATGCGAAGCCACGGCCTCAAGGCTATCCAGTTCATACACATAACCTAAATTATGCGGGTTGCTGCTGCTTACTTTAATATCCTTCACCAGGCCGGTACTCAGGTCGATAACCCAACCGTGTACTTCAAGATCGTGGCGTTCCATCCAGGCGTTTTGGATGATGGATGTTTTACATAAATTGTATACCTGTTCGCTCACATTAAGCTCAACAAGGCGGTTCAACTTTTGAACTTCATCGGTAATGCGATCAAGCTCATGACTGTGAAGGCGGTACACATCTTTAATATGACGCAGCCAGTTGTCAATCAATCCAAACTGTTTATTACTCATGGCAGCAGCCACTCCGCCACAACCATAATGCCCTGCCACTATTACGTGTTTTACCTTAAGCACATTTACTGCATAGTCGAGCACACTCAGCATGTTCATATCCGAGTGTACACATACGTTGGCAATGTTGCGATGCACAAACACTTCGCCCGCTTTGGTGCCGGTAACCTCGTTAGCTGGTACGCGGCTGTCTGAGCAGCCTATCCACAAAACCTGCGGATTTTGGCCTTTTGCCAGGTTTTTAAAAAAATCTCCGTCTTCTTTTAGCTTCCGTTCTACCCACTCGGCGTTACCGCGGATCAACGCTTTATAACTATCTTTTTGGGCCAGTGTTATGTTATTGGTATCAATTACCGGTTTGTCGTTCTTTTTATCTTCTATAAGTGCCATGATTTTTCTTAGTTAGGGTTATACATTAATTCTTTTAAAGGAGGTATATCGTACTTCTCCTTTACATCAAGTAATTGCACAACTATGCCTTTTGTATAGGCGTTATGCTTGTAATTGTGGATGATCTCCAACACATCCGGATCTATGTAACGCGAATTTGATGCATCAATGACCACATCGGTACCACTTGGCAAGCTTGTTAAAGTGATTTGTATCGCCGCTTTATTTAAAAAGGAAACCTCTTCGGCAAGTTTGATGATGATTACATTTTTATTGCCATTTTTGATGATCTGGTAAAAATAAGGGTTGCGCAAATTGGTGCGCAGAATATAAAAGATCCCTACCAGCATACCAATGCCAACTCCAATCAACAAATCCGTCAAAACAACAGCCACTATAGTTACCACAAAAGGAATAAACTGGTTTAAACCTAAATGCCACATGTGCTTAAACAGCGATATGCGGGCCAGTTTATAACCTGTCATGAGCAGGATGGCTGCCAAACATGATAGCGGTATAAGGTTGATAAGCGTTGGGATAAACAATAGCGATATCATCAGCAACGAACCATGAATCACCGTACTTGTTTTGGTACGGGCACCGGCATTTACATTTGCCGATGATCGCACTATAACAGCTGTCATGGGCAGGCCACCTAATAGTCCGCTGGTAATATTCCCGATCCCCTGTGCTACCAGCTCACGATTTGTTGGCGAAATGCGCTTTATCGGGTCAATTTTATCAACCGCCTCCAAACTCAATAGTGTTTCCAGGCTGGCTACAACGGCTATGGTAAAGGCTGTTATCCATACCTGTTTGTTGCCTATCGCGTGAAAATCAGCGGTTTTAAATAAAGCGAAAAACTCACTACTGCTATTTACTATTGGTACCCGCACAAACTGTTTATCAAGCAAGGCAAAACCGGTACCCGCAAAAGCCATACTCAAACCAATACCTGCTAACACCACTAATAAAGGCGCGGGCACCATGGCCAGTTTTTTAAATCTTGGCCAATAGATCATCAGCGCTAATGAAACCAAACTGATTATCACAGCTCCGTAGTTGATTTTAGCTACTGCACCCAGTATGCTCGAAAATGTATTATGCTCATCTGCCTGGCTAAAGCTTTCATCGCCCTCAAAACTGGCATCGTAACCTACAGCATGCGGAAATTGCTTCATGATAAGGATGATACCTATAGCGGCCAGCATCCCCTCAATTACTGCCGAAGGGAAATAGTTGGCTATAACGCCTGCTTTTAAAACGCCAAGCAGCATCTGGAACGCCCCGGCCAGCACAAGGGCCAGCAAAAATGTTTCATAGGAACCAAGGCTGGTTATGGCATTTAATACAATAACCGTTAAACCCGCCGCCGGACCAGCCACGCTCAATTGCGAACCACTTAATGAGCCTACAACTATACCACCAATAATGCCTGTTAATACACCCGCAAACAGCGGCGCACCCGAGGCTAATGCTATACCCAGACATAATGGCAAGGCCACTAAAAATACTACGAGGCTTGCCGGAAGATCTCTTTTTAAGTTTTTGGGCAAAAAATATTTTTTCAGGTTAAGACTGCCCATGGCAAACCCACCTTGCTTAATTGACATAAGAATTGTGTTTGAATGAAAATTTTAAATGAATTGTAAAGCGTTATACTCCGGATAAGTAATTATCCGGATAATTCATTTAAACATTGGGAGGCGGGGTGGGTACTATCGGGTGGTAAACCTGTTTGTATAGCGAATGTTCCTGGTTGTGGAGTACTTTATCTTCTACTATGAATGTGATAAAGGCTACACTATGTAAATCGTATGCGTCAAAAATCTTTTTCTCCTTAAAAGTATCCTTATCAGGTGAATCTTTTTCAGCTTTTGACTCCTGCTCCAATTGCAGTATAACCGAGCTTACGGCTTTGCAGTCAAGGTAAAAAAATACGGGAGCAAGCGATATGGCCATCTTTAATACAAAGACACTCATAAACATTGCAACTACCAGTATTTTAAATTTCCTGATCTTCATTATTACAAAGATAGACAAAAATCGATCTTCAAAGCATGTTATAGCAGTTTTACCCACATCTTACAATTAAATTACTATTTTTAAGGTGTTACAAACAACCTGAATTGTGGATAAAAAGCTAAAAGTATTAAGACAAAAACGCCAAAAGGCATTTGAAGGCGGAGGAACATTACGCATTGAAAGTCAGCATAAAAAAGGGAAACTAACCGCCCGTGAGCGTTTGCATTTTTTAATGGACGACGGCTCGTTCCAGGAGATCGGAATGCTGGTGACCCACCGCTCAACCGACTTTGGAATGGAGAAAGAAAAATATCCCGGCGATGGCGTTGTAACCGGTTATGGCACTATAAATGGCAGGTTGGTTTATGTATTTTCCCAGGATTTTACCGTTTTTGGCGGGTCGCTTTCCGAAACTCATGCCGAAAAGATCTGCAAGATTATGGATCTGGCTATCAAAAATGGCGCTCCGGTTGTAGGGCTAAATGATTCTGGAGGTGCGCGTATCCAGGAAGGTGTTGTCTCATTAGGCGGCTATGCCGATATATTTTACCGCAATACCATGGCATCGGGTGTTGTGCCGCAAATATCGGCCATTATGGGGCCTTGCGCAGGCGGGGCTGTGTACTCTCCCGCCATTACCGATTTTATTTTAATGGTAGAGAGCACTTCCTATATGTTTGTAACCGGGCCAAATGTGGTAAAGACGGTTACGCACGAGGTGGTAACTTCCGAAGAGCTTGGCGGCGCCACAACCCACGCCACCAAATCGGGTGTTACCCATTTTGCCTGTACCAACGAGATAGAGGCCATCCAAAACATCAAAAAGCTGCTTAGCTATATGCCGCAGAATTGTGAGGACCGGGCTCCTGCCTTACCCTACGAAATCGGCAATGAGCTTCGCCCCGAACTGAACACGCTTTTGCCCGGGATTGCATCAATTCCTTATGATATCCGCGAAATTATTGATCATGTGATAGATACCGGATCATTTTTAGAGATCCACAAGGATTTTGCCGAGAATATTGTTGTTGGCTTTGCCCGCCTTGCAGGTCGTAGTATTGGAATTGTAGCTAATCAGCCGGCATTTTTGGCCGGCGTTTTGGATATTAACAGTTCAACCAAAGCAGCACGCTTTGTGCGTTTTTGCGATAGCTTCAATATACCTTTGCTGGTGTTTGAGGATGTACCCGGTTTTTTACCCGGTACCGACCAGGAATGGAACGCAATTATCACCAACGGCGCTAAATTATTGTACGCCTTTTGCGAGGCCACTGTTCCACGCATTACAGTAATTACCCGGAAGGCCTATGGCGGGGCTTATGATGTAATGAACTCCAAACACATTGGTGCCGACATGAACTATGCCTGGCCATCGGCAGAGATTGCCGTAATGGGTGCCAAAGGCGCAGCCGAGATCATTTTTAAACGGGAGATTAGCACGGCTGAAGATAAGGAGGCCAGCTGGAAAGAAAAGGAGCAACTCTACTCGGATACCTTTGCCAATCCATACCGTGCAGCCGAACGTGGTTTTATAGATGAAGTAATTGAACCTGCAGAAACCCGCATTAAACTCATTCATGCATTTAAAATGCTGGAGAATAAGGTGGTGAATAACCCAAGGAAAAAGCACGGGAATATTCCTTTGTGATTTCGGATATCGGATTTGAGATTTCGGAATTACTTATTTTTGAATTGCTTGTTTAACTAAGATCAAACATTTCCAAATACTAAAATGCAAAATGGCCAAATCCGAAATTGAACATCCGAAATCCGAAATATCGATTGAACAAATCCGTCCTGAACTTACCTGGCGACTACGGCAGCGGGTTTTGTATCCAGCCCAAAAACTGTATGAGATGGAAATGGATGAAGATAACGAAGGCCTGCATTTTGCAGCGTTTAAAAATAACGCCATTGTTGGCGTGGTATCCCTGTTTCAAAAGGGTGATGATTTCCAGTTCCGTAAATTTGCGGTTGATGAATCTGTACAGGGGATGGGTATTGGAGGCCAGTTGCTAAATCACATAACAGATTTTGCAGTTACAAACGGAGGCAAACGTTTATGGTGTAATGCCCGTTTATCGGCCACGGGGTTTTACTTAAAAGCCAACTTCAGCCAAACGGGCCGGCTATTCTCTAAAAATGGTTTTGATTACGAGATATTGGAAAAGGTAATTTAGATGTGCGAGTACCAGATGTGCAGATATGCAGATTCCAGATGTGCAGATGTCTTTTTGTTTGAACCTGAATTTTAAGAATTTAGGAATGGGCAGAATTATAAGCGGCATTCTGTTAATTCATTAATTCGGTGAATTCGGGTTCAGACAAAATCTGCACATCTGAAATTTGCACATCTGCATATCAAAATTACTCCTTCATTAAATCAACAATAAGTGCCTTAGCGTACTCATTCTGATTTTTCTCGTTTGATAGTTTGGCGGTTTTAAGCGCTTCTTCAATATCGCCCTGCGCTTCGTAAACAACCGCCAGGTTATAAGCTGCTTTACTGGCCAGCTTTACATCGGTGCCATCAATCAAAGGGTTAAGGATCTTAAAAGCCAAATCAAACTTTCCGGCTTTTATCTGCGCCACACTTGATTCAAGCGGACCGCTATCGGCATAAAGCGGTCTGTCATTTGATATTGAAAAAGGGAGATAATCTTTAAGGGCATCCAAAGTGGCTTCCCGTGCAGCCGCATTTATAGCCGGGATACTWCCATTTATAGTGGGGTGAAAAAACAGGGAGGCAAACCCACCGGGATAACCTTCATTGTTTTGCGGAACATCGGCCATACCACTCAGTTTTTTAAAGTATAAGCCATTACTT
>NZ_JBFUKF010000207.1:0-9160 GCF_056400985.1 Mucilaginibacter sp. P4_G9
GCATTAGAGTGGAGCCACCTGCATCATGAAGGTTTCTGGTGGGGAAGTACACCTGCTATTGAAGAATTAGGTAAGTTTTTTAACGCTGGTGGTACCGATGCTGCAAGGCATTTAACAGCTCAGGAGTTTGCAAACTTATTCTTTACCATCACAGGTTTCCACGGGTTTCACGTATTTACAGGTGTTATAATCAATATTATTATCACCGTTAATGTGTTAAGAGGTACCTATGAAAAACGCGGCAGCTATTTAATGGTTGAAAAAGTAGGTCTTTACTGGCACTTTGTAGATCTGGTTTGGGTATTTGTGTTTACATTCTTTTACTTAGTTTAAAAAAATTATATATGTCGTCAGAATCACACGAAGTTCATCACGAAGGCGGTGAGCACGAAACAATGACCCGGAAAAAAATCTGGAAAGTGTTTTTTATATTATTGGCTATTACCTGTGTTGAATTCATTATAGCATTGGTTGTTGTGCCTGGCCATCCAGAGTATCTGAGAGTTGCAAATCCTGTGTATATAGTTTTAACACTGCTTAAAGCATTTTACATTGTAGCTTACTTTATGCACTTAAAGTTCGAGAAATTAGGTTTGGCATTAGCTATTATAGTTCCAATTATATTTATAATCGGTTTAATCCTGGTACTTACTAACGAGAGCCACCACTGGATTGACCTGAGGGGGTAATGAAAGCTGCCATCTGGAAAAAAATTACAGTCCTGGTGCTCATATTAGCAGTACCAGGATTTTTGTATTATTTGCTAACCGCAAAGGGTAAAAATAGGTATAAACCACTAAGTTTTTTCGGTCCAAAGGAGGTAGCCAAAACTACACACAGATTTCATGGCAAGGATATCCCTGATACCAACTATTACAAGGTTCCTGCTTTTAAGCTCACCGATCAGGATGGTAAACAGTTTACAGAAGCCGACCTGAAAGGTAAAATATTTGTGGCCAGTTTTTTTTATACCCACTGCCCAACAGTATGTACTACCATCAATAAAAATTTGAGCTACCTGGTTGGAACTTACTGGAAAAACAAGATGGTATATTTTACCTCCATTACCGTTGATCCGAATCGGGATACCCCGGATGTTTTAAAAAAATACCTGCAAAGCTATAAGCCCGAATCAAACCGCTGGGTATTTTTAACTGGCGACACTACATCTATCTATTCCCTGGCCCGTAAAGGCTTTTTGGTTGATGCCGTACAAACAGGCAAGGATGATTTTATATACAGCGATAAACTGATCCTTATCGACCAGGATAAACACATCAGGGGATATTATTCGGGCGCCAATACCACCGATGTTAACCGCCTTAACGACGAAATAAAAGTACTGATTGCAGAAGAGTTGCGTAAAGTTGATAAAGCCTTATACTAAGTGATATGACCGATAAATTTATTTTCCGTTTTGTGGCATCGGTCACCATATTTGTGGTACTGGTAGTTGTTGTTTTAAACCGTCACCTTATCCCCGGTCCGGCAGTAGCCCCGGCGTTTACGCCATACCTGCCTATGCTGAATGCCGTATTGAATGGCACCTGTGCTGTGCTTTTACTTACATCACTTTACTTTATTAAAGAAGGCAATATAAAGGTTCATAAACGGCTTAATATTGTTACATTTTGTTTATCATCTACATTCCTGGTATCGTACATCCTGTTTCATTACCTGATGCGTAATGATATATTTTATGGTGATGCCAATTTTGACGGAATACTTTCAATTGACGAGCGTGAATCTATTGGCGTATTGCGTACCGTATATCTGAGCATTTTGATCCCGCACATTGTATTGGCGGCCGGTGTTTTACCGCTGAYATTATTAAGCTTTTACCGCGGCCTGCAAATGCAGGTAGAAAAGCACCGTAAACTTGTACGCTGGGCATTCCCGATATGGTTATTTGTAACGGTAAGCGGTGTAGTGGTTTATTTAATGATAAAGCCGTACTATCATTTTTAACAGGCAGACAATATAGTCTGGCAGGCTTTGTTTTAGCGATGCCTTTGGCCCAGGCTGTGCATTCATACGCCTGCAGGCATTACGCTCACTGGCCGGTATCCATTTCCATCCCTATCGCATTGTCTGAACGGGAATTTATGGAATTAGCCGAATTTTTAAAATTCTGATTTTTTTTAATTCCCAAAATTCCGGTTCAGACGAGATCTTTGCCATTAACTATCTTCGTAAGCATGCGATTCTATTTCTAATAATAATTAGTTAAATTTGTAGAATGAAACGAGTTTCAAAAATCATTCTTTTCGTAATGGCCCTTGGGCTTATGGTATGCGCAAGGCAGCCTGTAAAAGCACAATGCGCGCAATGTGCTGCCACTGTTGAAACAAATACTAAAAGCGGCGGTAACGCAGCTAAAGGCTTAAATAAAGGCATCCTGTTTCTTTTAGGTGCGCCTTACTTTGCAGTTGCTGCCGGCGGGTATATTTGGTACAAAAAATATCGCCGTAAAAATGTTAACCTTAACATGCGCGACGAAAAGCTGAACCTGAATTAAGTAATTTATATACTCCTCTAATTTATTAACATGCCGGAAACTCCAAAATCATGGGCGATGCTTCATTGTAAATGCCCGCGATGCCGTCGTGGAGATATGTTTCAGGGAGGCGCGTATAGCTTTTCAAATAAAATAAACCTCAATTGCCCGCATTGCAATATGCATTTTGAGATAGAACCGGGATATTTTTATGCGGCTATGTATGTAAGCTACGCCCTAAATGTGGGTGAAGCATTAGGCTTGGCCTGGCTTACATATTTAATTACGCACAATTCCGATTCGCCCTGGTTATATCTTAGTGTAATTATTTTAGGCTGCCTTGTACTGGCACCTATAAATTTCAGATATTCGCGTGTGCTTTTGTTATATTGGCTATCGCCCAAAATACATTACCAGGCCTATTTAGATACTGATGATATACCAGGAAAGTCTTGAATTTTTGAAAGATCTGGCTCAAAACAACAATCGTGAATGGTTTTTGGCCAATAAAGAACGTTACGATGCTGCCCGTGAAAATGTAATTGACTTTACAGGGCAGTTACTCGCCAAACTGCAAAAGATAGATCCGGCGATTGATGAAACTATGGATCCTAAAAAACGCGTAATGCGAATTTATCGCGACATCCGTTTCAGCAAAAATAAAACTCCTTATAAAGATAATTTCGGCGTAAGCATCCCTTCTGGGGGCTTAAAAGGCAGCAGGGCGGAGTTCTATTTGCAGGTTTCACCGGGAAACTCATTTATTGCCGGTGGTTACTGGATGCCCGAGGCTGCGCACTTGAAAGCCATACGCCAGGAGATAGATTATAACGCATCTGCATTGAAGCAGATTATTGATGACAAAGCGTTTATCGAATTATTTGGTGATTTCAGAAAACAAGAGCAGTTAAAGTCTGTTCCCAGGGAGTATAGCGCAGAAAATGAAAATATCGACCTGCTAAAGTTGAAAAGCTTTGTAGCCTGGCATAAAATATCCGATGAGGATATCACAAAAGATGGTGCAGTACAGCTGGTAGCTGATATGTGCAGCAAAATATATCCGCTGAATGTTTTCCTGAAGAATGCACTCGCATAACAACAACCTGAAAATTAACCACATGAAAACTAAATATCTATTATTAGCCGCTGCTTTTTGCATAGCCATTAGCTCATGCAAAATATTATCGCCCAAGGAGTACAGATCTTTATTGGCTCAACGCGATTCATTAAATACCCGTGCCGGAACTTTGGAATCGCAGCTTGCACAATTGCAGAGCGATACCATGCGCCTGCACCGGCAGATAAGCGATCTGCTAAGCAACAACAGTTCCCTTACCAATAACCTCGATGTTACATCAACCAAAGCCAATCAGCTGGCTGCTGATCTGCAAAAACGCGAAGCCCGTTTAAAGGAGGTAGAGGATATTTTGAAAAAACGTGATGAAGCCACAAATGCGCTCAAAAATAAATTACAAAAGGCCCTGTTGGGTTTCCAGGCAAGCGGGTTAACGGTTGATATCCGTAACGGTAAAGTATATGTTTCGCTTACCGATAAATTGCTGTTTCCATCGGGCAGCATAATAATTGATGATAAAGGTAAACAAGCCCTGAAACAACTGGCAGAAGTATTGAATAAAGAACCAGACATTAACATGGCAGTTGAAGGCCATACCGATGATAAAAAAGTAAAGAACCTGGGCCAGATCAAAGACAACTGGGACCTAAGCGTACTGCGCGCAACTTCCGTAACCCGATACCTTACCGAAGTTGAAATGGTTGATCCGCACAGGTTAACGGCTACCGGGAAAGGCGAGTTTCAGCCCATTGATGCTGCCGGCACTGACGACGCCCGAACCAGAAACAGGAGGATAGAGATAGTGCTTACCCCCAAACTTGATGAACTATACAACCTGATAACTAAATAATGAAAAAGCTCCCGAAATGTTTCCGGGAGCTTTTCTATTATAAAATATGGTGGAACTTTCGGGAGAGGCTTTACTCCACCTCTTCCATCAAAGTATTAAAGATTACAAACTTTTCATCAAACTTTTGCTGATGGCTGGCCTGGAGCTTGTGAAGGTGATTCATATAATATTGCTGAAAATGCTCAATGCTATCTGCATGGTATTGAATGCAGTAGGTAACCCCCTCGTTTGGAGAATCAATTACAGTTAATATCCGGTATGAGGTAAAAAGCCCGGTAGCCATTACGGCCGGTATGTGAATAGTTTTCATGTAATGAAGCCATTCTTCCTGGATGGTTTCATCCAATATTATAGTGTCGTTGTATACAATCATGGTGAAGCAAAAATAGGTATTTAAGTTGATTAGGTGAATGGTGATTGGCTGATTAGTTGATTAAGTGAGCAGTTGATTAAATGAATGGGGCTCAACAAATGCAGGGTCGACTTATCATGAATTTAAAACCATCTGACCACTCACCTAATCAACCACTCACCAACTTATGAATCCGTCTTATCTCCCCTCAGTAGCCTGAATCGTTTTCGTGCTTCATTGATCCATAAACTGCCGGGATAATCGGTGATGATTTTTTGGTACCAGGTTTTGGCGTTGGTTTTATCATCAAGGTGGTTCTCGTAAATGTCACCCAGCATAAAAACAGCATCATCGGCCCACAGCTCCGTTGGATGATCATCGAAGATCTTCTTAAGCAGGGCAACGGCATCAACGTAATTTTTCTGTTGTATAAAAATGCGCGATTTTGCCATCAGGATATCATCATTGAGGCTGTTGCCAGGGGATTTTTTGTCGATGCTATCAAGTGCCGCCAGGGCCCTGGCAGGTTGCTCAGCAAAGATCTGCAGATCTGCACGGGCATAAATTTTGAGGGCAGCTCCTGAACTATCAGCAGTGGTATTGTCGTTGATAAGCAGCAACAAGTTAAGCGCGTCATTGGCAATCAGTTGCGATGTTGCAGCTTTTAATACATCAAGCTGTCCCTTTGCCCAGGTAAAGTCGCCTGTATAATAGGCCAGTTTGGCATTTCGGAATTTGGCATCCTGTGCAATGGCAGTATTCGGAAAATCCTTCTCAACCTGGCTGTATAAAAGGGTTGCTTCCCAGGGCAGGTTATTTAACAGGTAAACATCGCCAAGGTCGAGTTTGCAGGAGGCAAGCAGGTCGGTGCGGATGTTCGGGATGGTTACAGCGCTTTCCAGTAATTTTTGGGCGTCGCTAATTTTATGCAGTTTAAAAGCCTGCAGGTTGGCCAGCTTTTGCATAGCAAAAACGGTATTGTTATTCCGGCCAAATTCGGTAAGTAAAGCCATATAATCGTGCTCCAGGCCTAATAGGTCTGCCGGCAGATATTTGCCTGCAGTGATCTTTTGGTTTTTGGTATTGATAAGCTCAATTTTAGCGGGAATATACAAGGGATTGCTTACTCCTTTTGTAATAATATACTCATACCCGCGAATAGCAACATCATAGGCCTCGTTGGAGTTTAGCGTTCGGCAAAGTTCATAAATACTGTTCCCTTCATCATTTTGCCGGCGACTGAGAGCCAGCGCCTGGTTAAGGGCAAGATCGTACTCCTTTTGCTGCATATATTGCCAGGTAAGCAGTTCGGCAAAAATGGTTTGTTGCGGGGCTTTTTGTATCCGTCTTAGTAGTGCAGTTTTAAGTAAATTATAATCGGTATCTCCTTCAAATATATTGGCAAAGGTGGTTTCGGCCTGGGTAATAAAGCTGGGGTTTGATGGCAGAAAGTTAAGATACTCTTCGATAAGAGACACCTTATCCCGTTTAAACCGATAAAGGTTTATCAGTTCATAAGTAAAGGCTTCATCACTTTTGAGTAGCTTACGACCCTGTAGAAATATTTTGATAGCGTAATCAATATTGGCATTCTGATAAAACTGGTTGGCCAGGTTGGCAATTTCCATTTGGTCTGCCGGCAGGTTTTTAAGCAAATTGTCGTAAATCGCATCGGCTTTATCAAGGTTGCCTTGCTGTGTATAAATAGTGCCCAGTACTATTTGATATTCATTAACGTTGGGGTGCTTGCGCGTCAGTTTTTTGGCTACACTTTCGGCCTCGTCGAATTTTTTAAGACTGAGCAGGGTGTTTATATAATAGGAATAATACGATTCATTATTTTGCTTGTATAGTTTCTGATAAATTTCAAGCGCTTTTTGAGGTTCGCCATTGGCATTATATTGCGTGGCCAGCTGAAGTTCATTGTTCTGTGCAAACAATTTAGCCGATCCAAGCGAAACAAAAACAATAATTGCAAATAAAGCCCTCATCTATTCAAAAATAGGGAATTAATATTATAACATGACCGTTGGGGGGTAATATTCGTATAAGGATGCACCGGGTAAAATTGTAGTGACATTTTGTTATCGTCAACTAATTTTATCTAATTTGACCTGATTAATAAAATGGGGTAAAACTAAATATGTTGAGCCGGCTAAAGATTTTTTTGTTTATTGGTATTTTTACTGTTATATGTTCCTGCAAAGATCATGTAAAGCAGATCCCTATTGTTGATTTTTTTAAAACGCCCGAAAAAAGCTTTTTCAGAATATCGCCCGATGGCAAATACATATGTTATTTAAAACCATACAAGGATAAACAGAACCTGTTTATTAAATCACTTACAGATGGTAGCGAACATATGGAAACCTCTTTTGAGGATTATCCGGTGCGGGGCGATTACTTTTGGACCTTTAATAACCAATTGGTTTTTAACCAGGATATTGTAGCAAATGACGGCTTTAAAATGTATGCGCTTGATGTATCAAAACATAAAGTGCGCATCATTTTGTCGCTCGAAAAAGTAAAGGTAAGCCTGGTTAGCCGCAGCAGGCAGCAGCCGGATATTATCACCGTGAGGATGAATAAACGCGACCCTGCTAATTTTGATGTATACCGGCTTAATATTAAAACCGGCGAGCTTACCCCTTATCTTATAAACCCAGGTAACATTACAGAGTGGTTCCCGGATGCTGATGGAAGGATTCGCCTGGTTAAATCTTCGGATGGAGTTGATGAGGCTATTTTATACCGGCCCTATGACGCTGCGCCTTTTAAGCCTGTCATTCAAAATAATTTCAAAAATTCGGTAAGGCCCATAGCTTTCACCGGGGTGAAAAACAATTTCTATGCGCTATCCAACGTCAATCGTGATAAAATGGCGCTGGTTGAAATTAATGCAGAAGATGGCAAGGAGCAAAAAACCATTTTTAGTTGCAGCAAAGCTGATATAATGTATGTAGAATACTCAAAAAGTAAACAAAGGGTTGAGTTTGCCGGATGGGAAGAAGCCAAACCCCGAAAGCATTTTCTGGCGGCTGATATTGAAAATATATATAAAAATTTGCAACAGCAGCTTAAGGGTGCCGAAATTAGGGTAGTTGATCGGGATAGCTCAGAGAACAAATTTATATTGTATACTTATACCGACCGAACCCCGGGGGCGTACTATCTTTATGAGAAAATTACCGGCAAGTTAATCAAACTGGGTGACCTTAACTCATCGCTGGTGCCCGATGAACTTTGTGCCATGCAGCCTATATCGTACAAAGCAACAGATGGGCTAATCATAAACGGATATTTAACCATGCCGTTGGGTAATAAAAAAACTAATTTGCCCATAGTAGTAATGCCGCATGATGGTCCCTGGGCCCGCGATTCATGGGGATATGATGAGCAGGTACAATTTTTAGCCAATCGTGGCTATGCCGTTTTCCAGGTGAACTACCGTGGATCAACCGGCTATGGTAAGGCCTTCAGAAGTGCAGGATACAAACAGGTAGGAGGTAAAATACAGGACGATATAACCGATGGAGTGCATTGGCTTATAGACAAAAAAATAGCTAACCCTAAAAAGATAGCCATTTTTGGCGGTCGCTTTGGTGGCTTCTCTGCTTTATATGGTGTATCTTTTCACCCCGAGCTATATAACTGTGCAGTTGTACAGTATGGGTTGATAAACTTTTTTACCTACATTAAAGATGCACCGCCTTTTTTTAAGCCTTATTTAAAAATGACATATGAAATGGTTGGTAACCCGGAAACGGATGCAGATCAGTTTCGGGCTATTTCGCCGGTTTTTCATACAGATAAGATAAAAGTGCCGCTGATTATTTTCCAGGGAGCTAAGGATCAGCGGGCCAACATCAGCGAATTGAACCAATTTGTGCGCGAATTGCGTAAGCATGATGTAGATGTGAAGTATTTTTTAAAGCCCAATGAACGTGCTTTTTTTAGAAGCGAGCGAAACCGCCTTGAAATGTATACCGAGATAGAAAAATTTCTGGATAATAATATGAGGGTTAAACCATAACGGTTATGCCGGCACAAAAGAATGTTTACCGTAAAAATTTTTCGCTGATCATCATTTTTCTGGTGCTCATATCCATTACTTTTGTTGTTGCGCTTTTTATATCCTATAACCTCACCTCAAAGTATGTAGAGAATGAGTTTGCCTCCAAAAAAATTGAAGTGCTGGAGCAAACCATTAAACCTTACAATGACTTTTTAGAGAATAAAATACCCGAAATAACATCTTACCAGGGCTTCCTTGATTCGGCGTCGGCGGCTAAGTACGCCGCATCTGTTTTTCATGACTATGGTTTTGTAAAAAGAGTAGTATTTTATGATGCACTCATTGGGGGGAACTCGGGGCCAATATCTATC
>NZ_JBFUKF010000208.1:0-9137 GCF_056400985.1 Mucilaginibacter sp. P4_G9
TTATTAAGCAGGTCAAATTGTTCAATTACACTTAATACATCTTCTTTTTCGGGTACCAGGATCAATACATGCGGAACGCCCTCGGGTGCATAATTAAAGCGGTTTAACACACCTAAAACATAGGTTGTAGTTTTACCGCTGCCTTCATAACCTATGGCGATAATGTCCTGGCCGCCAACTATTCTCGACAAGGTTTTTAGTTGCAGTTCCTTCGGGTTTGTAAAACCAGCTTCATTTACCGACTTAACCAGTTGCTTTTTCAGCTTCAATTTTTCAAACCACACCATCTGAGAACCTTATTAAATAATATTTGAGAGTGCGAAATTACCTAAAATACCGCTTATATCCATACCGGGAGTCAAGATATTAAAATCAGGAGGCAAGAGGGGAGTGTTTCTTCAATATTATATGGAGTGCCAAACCGCATCATCATCCTTTTGCAGCAGGCCCGAAAAGGTAGGCCGGGCCGGAATATCAAGGTAAGGATAAGTCACTTTTGACAAGTATAAACCCTGCGGATAGGCAGGAATAATGATCTTTGGCGTTTGCCTGCTGATAAGGTAACCCTCAAATTCGTCAACGCTCATCTCCCCGCGGCCAATTTCCAGCAGGCGGCCAATGATGATCCTGATCATCCTGCTTAAAAAACGGTTGGCCGATATATTAAAACGCAGCCGGTCCCCGGTTTTATCTACGCACAACCCGGCCGAACTCACATTGCAGATAGTATGTTCAATCCTGTCGGGCATTTTGCAGAAGCCGCGGTAATCGCTATAAAGCGGCAACAGAGCCGCCGCCTTTTTCATTTTATCAATGTTAAAATTTGTTTCGGGGTATAACGCGCTGAAACCACTTAAAAACGGGTCCTTATAGGTATGAATGAAGTAATCGTAAGAGCGTTGCACAGCATCAAACCGGGCGTGGGGCAGGCCTTGCATCGGGATAATGTCAAATACCGCGATATCATCAGGCAAAATTTTATTCAGCCTGAAAAACAGGTCGAAATCCCATTCCTGCCCAATATCAATATGGAAAAAAAACTGGCTGGCATGCACATGGGCGTCAGTACGGCCACAGCCGTTAACAGCTATTTGGGTTTTTAAAAGCCTGCTTAGTGCGGTTTCAAAGATTGCCTGCACACTTACAACGCCGGCATGTTTTTGCCAGCCGCTATACTTTGTGCCATGATAACCTATATGAAAAAAATACCGCATGATCCTTTGCCCAAAAATCCACAAAAAATGTGGTAAAAATGGCTGTAAAAGTAAGGGCCTGCAGTATTTAACAGCAGGCCCTTTATAATATGGTGATTAACCGTTATTAAACTTTTTTAGGAGGCAGATCAAATGCAATTGCATTATGCTCAAAATGACCTTTGTGCGAGCCATCACAAAACGGTTTATTTGCCGACAGGCCACAACGGCAAACAGAAACCACAGTTCTGCCCTGTAAGCCGTAGTTTTCGCCCTGCATATCTACAATTTCAAAATCGCCTTCAATTTTTACAGATCCGTTGTTATTAATAGTAAGTTTAGTTGTTGCCATACGTTAAAATTTTGGCGCAAAGTTAACTAATGGGAGAGCCTTTATATAGCCTATTTGCTATTTAGAAGTGTTCCTGATTGGATTGGGAATAGAATCAGGAGTCAAGAATCAAGAGTTAAGACGGCTGGCGTTTTTCCTTGTTGCGGCTACCTAACTAAATTACAAATGACAAAATGATGATGCATAAACCCCGCTCTTCGCAAACATAAATTTTAGCTTTGTATACATAGCAAAAGCTTTAAGCCTTTCGCTTTAAGCCTTCTGCTTAAATAAACTACACTATGGAATACAGACAATTAGGAGCATCGGGTTTAAGAGTGCCCGTGTTAAGTTTCGGCACTGCCACTTTTGGCGGTGGTAACGAGTTTTTTAAAGCCTGGGGCAATACGCAGGTTGATGAGGCCAAAAAGCTGATTAGTATATGCCTTGATGCAGGTGTGAACTTTTTTGATACCGCGAATATATACTCAAGGGGGATAGCTGAAGAAATATTAGGTAAGGCATTGGAAGGTCTGCGTAACGAGGTGCTCATCAGTACAAAGGCTACGCTGCCTATGGGTGATGGTGCTAATGATTATGGTTCATCGCGCCTGCATTTGGTAAAACAGGCAGAAGATAGCCTTCAACGTTTACAAACCGACCATATAGATGTTTACCACATGCATAGCTTTGACGCCACCACCCCGGTTGAAGAAACCCTGCGCGCGCTTGACGACCTGGTAACCAGCGGTAAGGTGCGTTATATAGCCTGTTCAAATTTTTCGGGCTGGCACCTTATGAAATCGTTATCGGTATCTGAGCGTTATGGCTGGAGCAGGTATGTGGCCAACCAGGCTTATTATTCATTATTAGACCGCGAGTTTGAATGGGAACTGATGCCTTTAGCCATAGATCAAAATGTGAGCACCATAGTTTGGAGCCCATTGGCATCCGGCAAGGTGAGTGGTAAATTCAGGAGAGGGCAGCCAATCCCGGCAGATTCAAGAACAGTACAAGGCGGCGCTCATGGCCCCGCAACCAACTTCGATCGCCTATACAACATTGTTGATGCTTTGGACGAAGTTGCCGAAGAAACAGGTAAATCTGTAGCGCAGATTTCAATTAACTGGTTATTGCAAAGGCCAACCGTAGCCAACATCATTATAGGCGCACGTAACGAGGAGCAGCTAAAACAAAACCTTGACGCCATTGGCTGGAACTTAACTACCGACCAGGTAAAAAAACTTGATGCCGCCAGCGATTTGCCGCCAATATATCCATACTGGCACCAACGCCAAAATCCTAAACTTATACCTCCGCCAATACAATACTAATAACAGTATAAATTTAAACGCCATAACCATGGGTTTCATCCCCATTGGTTATGGTGTTTGGTATAACCTCTCTTTTTTTACGTAAAAACGCGTATAAAAACCCATCAAGTCCCGTATAAATACTAATCCCAAAACAAACCCTGTTGCCTACTTTTACATGGCAAACGGTTAATGTTAATGTTTGCCGCAAAACCTAAACCTTATCTTTTTTCAAAACAACCTCTGGCTATTTACAGGCTTGTGAAATTAAAGTAACAGTTAAATTACAATTGCTTTTAAAAAAAAGCGACCGTTTTCTTCGAGCCTTTACAAAACTTAGCTAATTTGCCAACGCTGCCCGCCGGGCAATGTGTTATAAACCAATTAGCCATTTTACCCATGTTCAACCGCAGGCAGTTCATTCAAACTACATCACTTGCCGGAACCAGTTTCCTGCTTGCAACCCAGGTATCAAAAGCAGCTTCATTTTTTAAAGGATCGCCTAATGAAAAAGTTGTTTTAGGCATGATGGGCACCAATAGCCGCGGTCTTTACCTGGCCCAAAGCTATGCTAAGATACCCAATGTAGAGGTAGGGTATGTTTGCGATGTAGATTCAAATGTGGTTGATAAAACCATCAACGAGATTTATAAAATAACAGGTAAAAAGCCCAAAGGTATTACCGATATCCGCAAAATGCTGGCGATAAAAGATATCGATGCGGTTGTTATAGCCCCACCCGATCATTGGCACGCCCCTGCAACCATCATGGCTTGCCAGGCAGGTAAACATGTATATGTAGAGAAGCCCTGCAGCCATAACCCTCATGAAGGCGAAATGGCTGTTGAAGCCGCAAAAAAGTACAATCGTTTGGTACAGATGGGTAGTCAGCGGCGCTCATTTTCAAATGTGCAGGCAATGGTTAAAGAGCTGCATGATGGCGTTATCGGTCGTGCATATTATGCAAAAGGATGGTACACTAATCACAGGCTAAGCATTGGCCATGGCAAACAGGTGCCTGTGCCGGCTAATTTAAATTATGATTTGTGGCAGGGCCCGGCACCACGGAAGCCATACCAGGATAACCTGATTCACTATAACTGGCACTGGTTTTGGAACTGGGGAACCGGCGAGGCGCTAAACAATGGCACCCATGAGCTTGACGTGATCCGTTGGGGTTTGGGTGTTGATTATCCCAATAAAGTAGTTTCAACAGGCGGCCGCTTTCATTTTAACGACGACTGGCAAACACCCGATACACAAAATATCCTGTATAACTTTCCCAACAATACCGCCGCCGAATGGGAAAGCCGCAGCAGCAACGGCTTTAATATGGAGCAGTTGAGCCGTGGGGTAGTGTTTTACGGCGATAAAGGAACACTATTTTATGGCAGCGGCAATGGCTACCAGGTTTATGATGGCGATAACAAGCTTATAAAAGACATTAAAGACGATACCAAAGTTGATGGAACCAATAAAGTAAGCCCCACCGAAGCGCTGGATGGTTTTCATTTTAAAAACTTTATTGATGGGGTTAGGGGAGTAGCCCCGCTGAATTGCCCTATCGAGATCGGCTTTAAATCAACCCTGCTGCCGCAGTTAGGAAATATATCCTACCGGGTAGACCGGGTGCTGCACATCAACCCCGGCAACGGCCATATCCTTAATGATCCGGAGGCCGAAAAGCTTTGGAGCAGGGAGTACGAAAAAGGGTGGGAAGTGAAGGTGTAACCCTTAAAAACTTACAAGTTGTCAATTGCATAAAACATCTACTATATCATAACATGAAAAAATACATTTATCCAATAGTAATTTTACTAAGTGCAGCCACACTATCCCAGGCTCAAACCAAAATATTTGATGGTAAAACCCTGAAAGGCTGGAAACGCCTGGCCGGTACTGCTGATTATAAGGTAGAGGATGGAGCCATAGTAGGCACTACTGTTTTAAACTCCGGCAACACATTTTTAGTTACCGAAAAGGAATACGGCAATTTTATATTGGAGCTTGATGCCAAAATTGAAAGCAACTTAAGTAATTCGGGCGTGCAAACCCGCAGTCACTACAATGCTGCCGGTCATGATGGTAAGGGCTTGGTTTATGGCCGCCAGCTCGAGATCGATCCATCCGACCGTAAGTGGACAGGTGGTATATATGACGAGGGCCGCCGCGACTGGCTTTACCCCTTAGATTTAAATGCCGCTGCAAAAGACGCCTTTAAAGTAGGAGAGTATAACCACATTCGTATTGAGTGTATTGGTAACGAAATGAAAACCTGGGTAAATGGTATTGCTACTGCCGATGTGGTGGATACCATTGATGCAAAAGGATTTATAGCCTTGCAGGTACACGCCGTGAGCGACGAAAAGCAGGCAGGCAAAAAAGTGTACTTCAAAAATTTCAACCTGCAAACCACCAATTTAAAATCAAAACCGTTCCCTAAAAATGTGTACGTGGTAAACCTGCAGCCCAACAGCATTACACCTGCAGAAAAAGCTGCCGGCTGGAAGTTACTGTATGATGGTAAAACCAATACAGGCTGGCACGGCGCAACCCTTAAAACTTTTCCGGATCATGGCTGGGAAGTGGCCAACGGAACAATGCATGTGCTGCCATCAAGCGGTAAAGAAGAATCGGGCGGTGGTGATGTAGTTACCAATGATAATTTCAGCGCTTTCGACCTGTCGTTTGAATTTAAGCTGACACCCGGCGCTAATAGCGGGGTGAAGTATTTTGTTACCCTGAGCGAAGTTACAAGCGGCTCGGCCATTGGTTTGGAGTACCAGGTGCTGGATGATAAACTACACCCCGATGCCAAGCTCGGCCGTGATGGCGACAGGACATTAGCTTCATTATATGACTTGATAAAGGCCAACAAGAAAGATCGTTTTGTTCACCCGATAGGCGCCTGGAATACCGGCAGGGTGATTGTATACCCAAATAATCATGTAGAACATTACCTTAATGGTGTTAAAGTGCTGGAATACGAACGCGGCTCAAAAGCCTACAAAGACCTGGTTGCTATGAGTAAATACACCATCTGGAAAAACTTTGGCGAGGCCCCGCAAGGACATTTGTTATTGCAGGATCATGGAAATGAAGTGTTTTTCAGGAGTATAAAGGTGAAGGAATTGAAGTAAATCAATACCAGCAGGACTAGACTTACGAAGTTTTTGAAACTTCGTAAGTTTTTGTGCTATACGCTTTTACGCACATTTCAATTCTGTGTCTTCTCTCCGAAATTAAAATGCCATTTTAGGAACACTGAATTTATTGAAGCCGGTTTTTTTCATCCTTTTCGGCTTTCTGTTCCAAATCTGTAAAATGTATTTTTTAAAAACAGTACAAACTTTACAATTTGTGTGCATTCGCTTGTTTTTCTTTATCGAACAAAAAAATAAGTATAAATTGTGTTTAAAGCCCAATTTAAAAATGAAATCAAAAATTTATGATATGATGTATCCGCTGATCAATGATGGCAGCGGAACATATGAACTTGATGATTTAAATGCTTATATCGATAAAATCATTGAAAAGGGATGTATAATCTCTGTAATGGAAAACGATGTTTTACTTGCGTTTTTAGCCTATTATGCAAATGATTATGAAAATAAACTCGCTTTTTTATCAATGGCGGTAGTTTCACCGTCGATGCGAAAAATGGGGTATGGAAGAAGGTTGCTTGATTTTTGCCTGGTTGATTTGATGCGCAAGGGATTTAACAGATGCCTTACCGAAATAAAAGCGAACAATAAAACAGCTTTGAATGCATGTAAAAAGATGGGCTTTACTGAATTTGGAGAAAAAGGTAACTATATAATTTTGGAAAAAATTATATAGTAGTTTCCACTGTATAAAACTCCATTGTCGGGTATCAAAACTATTCAATTATGTAAGAGCCAAAAAGCAGAATGCAATGACCTTAGATTTTGTGCATTCTGCTTTTGGCTTTATAATTTAGCGCATTAAATCCTGATAAGCGGCCGATAGTATAATACCATGATGGGCATTCACCACACCATTGGCATAACCGTTGTTATCAACAAACATTTTCTCGTTCTCGATAAAGAAATGAGTATTGCCAACTTTAAAATTACCTTTAATAGTTAACACCTTATCTGGCAGCTGGGCATGTATTTCGTTAAGGATATGACTGGATAAGCCGGGATACTCATGCTCATCAAGCTGGTAAACATCCAGCACAGGTTCGTGATGGCCGGTTTGATATACTTTAATGCGGAATTTACTGATCTCTAAGCGGATGTCTGTTCTGTCGGCAACGCTGTTACTCGCGATGTTTAAAGCATGGCCATCCATTGTTGAAATATTCGCATCGATATTTAGCGCCAGGTTCTCATGGTTTTTTTTCTCATTATAAAATGATAAAACTCTTAAAAACTCGGTGCTGTTATCGCCATCATTCACCCTAAGGGTGCGCTGTGTGCTCAGGAATATGGTAGTCCCGAAAATAAATGCGTGTTTCATAACTTTTGATATTGGTTTATGTACTAATAAGCGCCAGAAACAAGAAATGTTTTGTTTAAATACGCACATTCATAAATAAAAAAGCCCTTCAGCAAATGCTGAAAGGCTCTCATAAATATGTAGTGTCGTGTCAATTTTGAATTGACGTTAGCCTTTAGTCGAAAGTCTTAAGTTCAAAGCCAAAAAGAACAAATCCGGCCTACAACTTATGACTTAGAACTGTTGACTTAATCCAATCCTCCCCGCCGGGTAGCCTTGGTTTGCACCGGCCATTTAATACCCTCGGTTTTGGTGTTTGTTGTTTTAGCCGGATCCTCGCTGGCCATATAAGCCATTATTGCGGCTAGCATGGCATTATTCTTCAGGTCGTCAAATACAACCTTGTCATAAGTATCGCGGTTGGTATGCCAGGTATATGAACCGTACGACCAGTTAAGCGAGCTTAACGAAAAGCCAGGTGCGCCAACGGCCACAAATGATGCAAAATCGGACCCGCCACTACCCGGCTGGCCGGGGAAATTTGTTTTGATGCGGTTTTTTAGCGTATCGGGCACAGCGGCGAGCCATCGGCCTAAATAATCTTTTGCTTCCACAAAGCCTTGCCCGCCCAGGTTAACTACGCGGCCTGTACCATTATCCTGGTTAAACAGGGCCTGCAGGTTTTTTACTATCTCCGGGTGATCTTCTACAAAGGCGCGCGAACCGTTCAGGCCTTCTTCTTCGCTGCCCCAGTGCCCAACCAATATGGTGCGTTTTGGGTGAGGATAATACTTCTTAAGTAAACGCATGGCCTCCATCATGGTTAAAGTTCCTGTACCGTTATCGGTGGCGCCGGTACCACCATCCCATGAATCAAAGTGGGCGCTCAGCATTACATATTCATCAGGTTTTTCAGTGCCTTTTATTTCGGCAATGGTGTTAAAAGTTGGTACTACGCCAAGTTCTTTTGATTCGGTATGCATACTGATCTTCGGCTTACCGCCCGATTCACTTAAGCGGTAAAGCATGCCGTAATCTTCCAGCGCTATGTCAACTGTTGGTACTATTTTAGTATAAGCGCCAAAGATCTTATCAACCCCAAAACCTGCCGACCAATTATTGGTGATGATGCCGGCAGCGCCAGCGTTTTCGAGCGCAACAGGTAGTGTTTTGTTGGTAAAGCCGGTTTTGCTGATACGTTTTTTCCAGGCATCTGTTTGCGCGGTACGCGAGGCTTTCATTTTATCGAAGGATTCCTTTGTGGCAAATTCCGTCCAGTTATAATCGGGCCTGCCGGTTGGCTGACACATAGAAATCATCACAAATTTACCCTTAACATTGGGCAGCCATTGCTGAAAAGCAAGGGAATCGGCCACATCAGGCAGAATAATTACTTCGGCGGTAACTGTTTTTTTGCCCATACCCGGGCTCCAGGCCAGTTGGGTGCCTTCTAATGATTTTACACGCGGCGAAACCATATCTATATGTGAGATACCCCGTTCCCAGCCACGCCACTCGCCCCATTTTTCGTTATGGGCCGGGATATCCCAGCTTTTATATTTGGCTACCGCCCAGTCGTTAGCCTGTTTCATTTGTGGTGTGCCTACCAGCCTTGGCCCAACACCATCAAAAAGCTCATGCGCCAGTTTTTCCAGCTGCGAGTTGCTGGTTTCCTCGGTCATGATATTATTAATAACAGGATTTGTTGATTGCGCATTGGCAAGGCAGCTGCAGAGCATTGCACCTAAAATAAATGGCCTTGCCTTGTGCCACCTATTCAGGTTGAAATTTGTGTTAAAGTTTTTCATGAACCTAATTTATGGAAAAGCAGAGAGG
>NZ_JBFUKF010000209.1:0-9111 GCF_056400985.1 Mucilaginibacter sp. P4_G9
CTTTTCCTGCAGCTGCCTTGAATATGCCTTTTTTTAATGTTTTGTTAATACTTATTTCATGTAATGCCCGCAACCTGCTGTAACCCGGATAAAAAAAAATGATACCAGAGGCAACGTATTTGTGAAAGAGACTGTAATATCTATAAACGATTAATTATTAAAACCACACAAATGAAATTTACCTCAAAATTAATAGCCGTTTCATTCATTGCTTCAGCTATATTTTTTACAACAAATTTAAAAGCGCAAACTACGGCCAAAAACCAATTTAATTTAGGTTTGGGCGCCGAAGTTGGTATACCTACAGGTGTTGCACGTTTAGGCTCAACTTTTACCTTAGGCGCTACCGGCCGTTTGCAATACGGTGTCAGCGACAATTTTGCCCTTACATTTACAACCGGCGGCTATCACTTTTTCCCTAAAATAAACCCGGCCACCAATAAAAGGTACGGCAGCTACGGGGAGATCCCGATTAAAATTGGCGTAAAGGAATTTTTTATGCCAAATATATATGTTGCTGCGGAAGGCGGACTTGCGTGGGAAAAATTAGAAGATGGCGAGGGCTGGGCGCCATTTCACAGGCGTGACCTGTCCGGAGGAGTAGGGTATGCCACCAAACACTGGGATATTGGTGTTAGGTATGAAGACTTTTATATGAAAGATTATCATACAGGTTTGGTTGGCCTGCGCTTAGCTTATGGTATTGGATTATAAAACAAATCCTTTTAAACTTAAAAGGGCAAATGATCATTGCATCATTTGCCCTTTTTTTATCGCTCATAAGCTTTTTTACAGGATTTCATCTAAGGTTAAGATCAGGCTTTGGTAACCGGTACAGTAAGGCTAATGGTAAGTTCATCGGGCGTACCACTGCGGGTGATGGTAAATTCTTTGGGTGCTATTTTAAAGCTGCCTTTAAAAACACCCTCATTGCCTTTTTCATCAAATGTGAAATGGATGGTGACAGGTTTTGTAACACCTTTCAGCTTCAGATTACCGGTAGCCTGGAAAGCACTGCCACTTTTAGTAACCGAGGTAGATACAAATGTAATGGTTGGATAAGTATCAGCATCTATCGCGGCCCTGGCGTGGCTGTTTTTTAGAAAAAAACCGGTTGCAAGGCTTTCAGCATCAATACTCGCAGAAATTTTTGATTGCTCGGGATTAGTTTTATCAAACTGAATATTGGCCTTTAGTGTTTCAAATATGCCGTGAATTTTACCACCCGAAAATTTCACTTCGTAGGGAGTTTTAACTTTGTAGGTAGTTAGCGTAATAGCAAATGCCGAAATGCTGATTATAAACAATGCAATCAGGGGGAAGGTGATCTTTTTCATAGAGATTTATTTTTTAATGTTATCGTTATAACCTCATTGTAATTAAGAGGTGTCTACATAAAATACGTTTGCCATATTCATGGGGTTGCCTTACCGGGTAAACTTATAGTATTTGGCTGTAATTAATCCCGAAATCCACTGGTTTGCTTTTATGGAAATCCGGGTGTGAAATGAGTTTTTTATCAGCTTGAAACGATTAATATCCAAACTGGGTAAGGTGATGGTGAAGGTGTTTATAAAACATATTGTTCCATTCGGTTTTACTTAAAGGTCCAAAAGAGTGTGACATCCGGCCATCGAATTCTTTTTCGCCCAGTTGTTGTGTTTTTTTGATGTAGGCTATCAGCCGGCCTTTTTCTGTTTCAAAATCTTTTTCGGTTGTGATGATAAATGCAGGGGCGGTAGGGCCATTATGTTTATAGGGTATTTCGCTTACTACTTTATTTTTTACAAGCAGTTTAAGTATAAGCTTCATAAATCCTTTGGGTTTGGGGTGCTTATCTTCGTAGGTCATCTCGTAGGATACGCAGCAATGCGCAAGCATTTGTGCTACAGTCATTTTGCCCCATTGCGGGCTGGTTGTTGGCTTGAGGTTATTAATTCTTTGAATAATACCATCAGCAACTGGTTTGGTGAAAATGTTAGGTAAGGCCATAGCGGTTATTTTTTACAAATTTATTGAATTAAAACGCTATGACGATCCCAAGATTCACTACAGGACAAAAGATTGTATTTTTTGGTTTATACCTGGGCATTAACCCGCTTCCCATATTTTTCCAGTATGCTTATGATCTCGGTAAGTTTCATGGGTTTGCTCATGTAATCGTCCATGCCTGCCTGCAGGCAGCTGTCTTTGTCTTCAACCATAGCATTGGCGGTCATGGCCACAATAATTGGCTGGCCGGTTAGTTGTTTCCTGATACAACGGGTAGCTTCCAGGCCATCCATTTCGGGCATTTGCATGTCCATCAGGATTATATCATACTTCTTTACCGCCACTGCGTCCAAAACCTGGAGGCCGTTTATGACAATATCTGGCTGATACCCCATTTTTTGAAGAATTTGTTTGGCTACTTTTTGATTGATCAAATTATCCTCGGCAATCAAAATGTTTAAAGGGTACCGGGTGGCCAGGTCCGCTGATAAATGCTCTTTTTTAAATTTATGTTCTGTGAGGCTGTTTTTATCGCTTTTTAACTGGTCGATAATATGTTTCAACAAAACACTATGCTTTGCGGGCTTTGTAAGTATTGCATTAAACAAGTTAGGCTCACGTTTGCTTTGCCTATCAACCGAACTAAGTAAAATAAGCGGCATCAACGGGTAAATGGCTTTTATTTTACGAGCCAGTTCGGCGCCATCCATTTGGGGCATATTCATATCGGTAATTACCAGTTCAACCTGCTTGTTAGCACATAAAATTGTTAAGGCCTCGGCGCCCGATTCGGCAATCAGGGGGATAAATTTCCAATGCCTTAGCTGGGTTTCCATGATGCTACGGTTGGTAGCGTTATCATCAACAACTAATATTTGTTTATTTTCCAGTCCCGCTACATTCAGGTTAACATGGGCTGGAGCGGTTTTTATACCAACCCTTGTTTTAATATTAAAACTAAAAGATGTGCCGGTACCTACCTCACTCGCTACCTTAATTTCGCCGCCCATTAAATAAATTAGTTTTTCGCTGATAACCAAACCAAGGCCGGTGCCGCCATATTTGCGGGTTGTGCTGGAGTCCACCTGTGAAAATGCTTTAAAAAGCCGTGATAGCTTATCCCCGGGAATGCCAATCCCTGTGTCGCGAACGGTGAACAACAAGTCGAGTTCACCATTGTTTAAAGCGTTTTGGTTTACACCAATAAATATCTCGCCCTCGTGGGTAAACTTTATGGCATTACCTACCAAATTTATTAAAATCTGCCGTAAGCGCATCGAATCGGCAATAATGTGCTCAGGTACGCCGGGTTCTATCTGGTAAATAAGATCGATATTAAGTTTTGATGCTTTTTCGGCAAAAAGATCAAGAACACTTTCCACGCAATCCCTTATATTAAAATCATGCTCCTCCAGCTCCATATTACCCGATTCGATCTTGGAAAAATCAAGAATATCATTGATAACCGTTAGTAGCGCATCGCCCGAGTGTTTAATGGTTTCGGTATACTCAGCCTGCTCTTCGGTAAGATCGGTATTGGCCAATAAAGTAGCCATACCTATAACCCCGTTCATCGGCGTGCGAATTTCATGGCTCATGGTGGCCAAAAATATGCTTTTGGCCATGTTGGCATTTTCGGCTTCCTCACGCGCTTTTTCTGCCGCTTCCCGCGATCTTCTTTCTTCAATAGTGAGCTGGGTAATATTTTCTGTACGTTCTTTCACCAACAGTTCAAGCTGTTCTTTTTGCCGCCTTATAGTGCGCATGCGGTATTTAAACAGGCTGTAAATAGCAGCCACAACAAATAAAATAACCAGCAACTCAAACCACCAGGTTAACCAAAACGGGGGCACAATGGTAATTTGCAGCGGAGTGGTTACCGGCGACCAAAAACCCTGGCTATTCCTGTATTTTAACCATACATGGTAGGTGCCCGGCGAAAGATTAGTATACAAGGCCGAATTATGGCTGCCTATATAATTCCACTCCTTATCAAAGCCATCTAAATAATAAGCATATTGTTTTCTGTCGGCCAATGCATAATCCAACGCGGCAAACTCAAAAGAAAAAACAGATTGTTTATAGGAGAGTGTAAGTTTCCGGGTATCAGCTATATCATTTTTTAAAGGTGAAGGGTCCAACGGGCCTGCGGCAATGGTGAGTGGTTTATTAAATAGCAAAAAGGACGTAATAACTAATGGTGCAAACCCAGGCTGTTTTAATACGTTTTTGGGAGTAAATTCATTAAACCCGTTAATACCGCCAAAATAGAGCTTCCCGTCATGCGCTTTTAGTGCCGAATGCGGTTTAAATTCATCGCCTTGCAGGCCATCCTCAACGGTGTAATTGTAAAAAATTTTATTTTCAGGATCTAACTTTGATAGCCCGCCATTACTGCTTATCCAGAGTTTGCCGGCATCGTCTTCTCTTATAGCATAAATAATGTCACTGGGCAAACCGTCCTTTTTTGTAAAAGTTGTGAAGTGATTTTTTACCGGATCAAAAAGATCAAGGCCAGATAATGTAGCCAGCCATAACCTGCCCTTGCTATCTTCCCAAATATCAGCAACCCCGTTATTACTGATGCTGTTTGTTTTTTCATCATGCAGAAACCGCTGAAAGGTCCCGGTTTTGCGATCAAGCAAGTCTAAACCACCGTCAGACGTTCCAATCCAGAGGTTGTTTTTGCTATCTTCAAACATTACGTAAACCCTGTCGCTGCTTAAACTTTTAGGGTCATTAGCATTAAACTTGTAATGGGTAAATATCTTTGTTTTTTCATCATAACCATCCAACCCATTAAAAGTACTTATCCAGGTCTTTTTATCGCGGGTATGTAAAAGGTAATAAATGTTGTTACCGCCAATTCCCTGCGGCTTTGCAGGGTCATACCTAAAATTGGTGAAAATATGGGTTTTAGGGTCAAATATGCTTAAGCCATCCCCCCAGGTACCAATCCATAGTTTACCTTCATCGTCGGGTTTTACAGTAAGCACATAGTTGCCTGTGATACCGTTTTTACCATCGGGTTGCTTTTTGTAACTGGTAAATGTGCTATTAACGGGGTCAAATTTGTTTAAACCACCACCATCAGTTCCTATCCATACTTTATGATCTTTGTCTTCGGCCAAATCAAGTACATAATTATTGGATAGGCTTTCCTGGTGGCTGTTGTGCCGGTACAAATTGAAGCTTGCAGTAGTTTTTTTTGATAGATTGATACCGCCGCCAAACATGCCAAGCCACATATTTCCCGAGCGGTCTTTACAAATAGCATATACCGAATTACCATTGATACTGTTATTATCAACTTCATCATGTTGATAGATCCTGAATTTATCCGATCCTCTATTTAAAACACATAAACCGCCATTTTCGGTGCCAACCCAAAGGTTTCCTTCCTCATCGTTATTTAAGCTGTAAACGGTATTGGTTGAAATACTACCTGGATCATTCTTGTCACGCTGAAAAGCCTTAAACGTTTTAGTAGTACGGTCAAACAAAAAAAGGCCGTCAACCTGTGTACCTAACCATAGCTTATGAAATTTATCCTCAAAAATGCAGACAACGGTTTTGCCCTGGGTTGTTTTTGTTACCGGGTTGTAGTACAGGAATTTTGAAAATGTATTGCTTTTACTGTCGTAAAGGTTTAATCCCCCATTCCCGGTTCCTACCCATAAACGGTGTTGAGCATCTTTATAAACGGTACGCACGTTATTGTCGGCAATGCTGCCGGCATCTTTATCTGAATGCTGATGATGCTCAAATGTATTATGTTTCAGGTCATAATGGTCAAGCCCGCCGTTTTGGGTGGCTATCCACAAGCTGCCATTATCAAAAAGTATCCGGTTAATAATGTTATTGCTGAGGCTTTTAGGGTTGTGCTCGTTATGTAAATACCTGGTAAAGCGGCCGGTGCTTCTTTGGTACATATTTAAGCCGTTTGTTGTAGCGAGCCACATATTGCCATTGTTGTCTTCGGCAATATCGGTTACTGTGTTGTGGCTTAAAGATGTGCTGTCTTTATCATTGTACCTGTAAGTTATAAAGCGGTAACCATCGTACCGGTTTAAACCATTGCGGGTTGCTATCCACATAAATCCCCGGCTATCCTGGAAAATGCGGTTGACATTGATCTGTGACAGGCCCTCGGAAGTCCCTATATGCAAAAACTTAAGGTTTTCGTTTTGCGCATACCCAAACGGAATTATAGTGCAAATTAAAAATAAGGTGCAAATAATTAGTTTACAGTAATAAAACAACCTGGGCATGGAACGTAGTTTAAAATACTGCCGGAACAGTAGAATTATAATGGATTGGTGCGTGATTATTATTAATTAGGTTCTTTAAGGATTAAACAGTTATTAGGCTCATTTAGTATTACCCATGATACAGAATTGTACTGTTTTTGACCCATTAACCCTTTTGTACAAAAAGTTAGTTAAATTTTTACCGACTTAGTCAATTGTTTGGTTTGTTGCAATTTAGGTGATTAATATATCCCGGAGATCCGGAATAATTTCCCACGGCATTACTATTGAAAACATGTTGTTATGATTTACTGAAAAGTAAACTTGTAATTAAACGTAATATATGAAAACAAATTTAAAAAAAGCCACACTACTCCTTACGGGAATTATGGTAGGCGGTAGATTATTCGCACAAACGCCTGATACTTCAGCTGCAGCAAAAGACTATGTTAAGCCATTTTCGGGTGGCGATCAGTTACGTACCTGGTCAATTGGTGTTAATGGCGGTTTATTAACCCCATTTACCATTTTTGGTAGTAACAACAGGCAGGATTTTAGCCATCCGCAGGAGCAAATAGGTTATGGCGCTTATATTAAAAAACAAATATTGCCCTCTTTTGGTCTGCAGGCCGATTTCCTGCGGGGTAAAGTTAAGGGTACCAGCGGCCAGCCTAATGCCCTGGGCGATGCTACTTACGCACAATACGAAACTAACATTAACTGGTCGGCAAGTTTAAGTGCCAATATTACATTGGCCAATATTAACTGGCGGCATGAAAAACCATTTATTCAGCCGTATTTAACAGTAGGTGCCGGAAACATGAATTATACACCTAAAATTACCCCGGCAGGTGGTCAGCAAACTAACTATAAAACTACGGGCAACGGCTCAATTAACGAGGTGTTTATTCCGGTAGGTCTTGGCTTAAAATTCGACCTTGCACCGGGTATAAATCTTGATTTAGGTTACCAGGTTAACTTTGTAAATTCCGATAATTTTGATGGCTACAAATATGGAACTACGAATGACAGGTTCTCGTATGCCCACATTGGTTTAGAGTTTGCTTTGGGTAGTAAAAAGAAACCGCAAATGGCAACCCATAACCCGGTATCATCTATGCGCACCGAGTACTTATGGGAAAATGAACAAACTAAAACTGCTTTGCAAAAGCAAATTGATGCAGAAAAAGCTAAAAACGACGAATTAAGAAATGACCTGAACACTACTAACGCAAACCTTGCTAAATTAACTACTGATAGCGACGGCGACGGCGTGGTTGATGTAAACGACAAATGCCCCAACACACCTGCCGGTACAAAGGTAGATGGTTCTGGCTGTCCGCTTGCAAAACCGGTTGTTTACGTTACCGAAGAAGATAAAAAAGTTGTTAAGGATGCAATTAAAAACCTTGAATTTGATTTGGGTAAAGCTACCATCCGTGCTCACTCATTGCCAAGCCTTGATAGGGTTGCCCAATTATTGGTTGATAAAAACTTCAGCCTGAAGTTAGCCGGACATACAGATAACACAGGATCAGACGAGTTGAACATGCGTTTATCAAAAGATCGTGCCGAATCAATCAAAGCTTACCTGGTAAGCAAAGGTGCAAATGCATCACGTATTGAAGCTACCGGTTATGGCGAAACACAGCCAATTGCCACCAACAAAACTGCTGTGGGCCGCCAGGCCAACCGCAGGGTTGAGTTTACTTTATATTAATAGCAAATTATCCTGCAAACGCAGGTTACTTTATGAGCCCTCCCCGGTTAAGCCGGGAGGGCTTTTTGCGTTTGGGATATAGTAATTGTGCAAAAAAATGTAAATTTGATATGGTAAAGCTAATAAATGGAAAAAGTGAAGCWAATATTTAACGAAGCCGAATTAGCCCTTTTAAAAGAAGGTTTAAAGCGAAGCTATAAAGAACGTTTTGAAATGGCTACCCGCTTGTTTAAGGTACAGCAAACCATGAATAAGGCTTCAATATCTCACAAATCATATATAAGTAAATAAATTGTGGATGTTTTTGATGAAGAGATATTAAATTGGCTCCATGATAGTAGCAGTACTGCTTTTTGAAGATTTTGAAACACTTGATGTGTTTGGTCCGGTTGAGCTGTTTGGCAGACTAAAAGCCCACTTCGACGTTGAATTTTATTCGCTAACGGGTGGGATGGTAAAAAACAGTCATGGTGTGGTCGTAGATAGCCAGAACATTAATAGCATTAAAAACGGCACAGATATTTTCCTTATCCCCGGCGGGTACGGAACAAGGAGGGAAGTTGATAATCCTTTATTCATTGAAACCATAAAACAAATTTCGCAGGGGAGTAATTTTGTGCTCACTGTTTGTACCGGCAGTGCCTTATTGGCAAAAACCGGGTTGTTGGATGGCAGGCAGGCCACCTCAAATAAAAGGGCTTTAAACTGGGCCATGGCCCAGGGACCAAACGTAAACTGGATAAAAAAGGCCCGCTGGACCACAGATGATAAATACTACACATCATCGGGTGTAAGCGCCGGGATGGATATGACGCTTGGATTTTTAGCCGATTTGAAAGGATTGGAATTTGCCCGTGACGTAGCCAATCAAATTGAATTTACCTGGCAGGAGGATAAGCACGAGGACCCCTTTTATAAAAATCTCCCTACCGTTTAGGTCCCTTGCATTTTATATCGACAAGTTACGCCAGTCTGTCAAAATAGAGCAATTGAATTCTTATCAGATTGATCCCGGTGGAACACCTGCACACCTGTTTTAAGCCATGATAATCCCCCATAAATCTTTTTTCATAAACTGCCGAAAATTATCAGAATCAACCTGGGCATTATTGGCGGGCTTATGGCAATAGCGCAGCATCAGGTTATAGC
>NZ_JBFUKF010000210.1:0-9069 GCF_056400985.1 Mucilaginibacter sp. P4_G9
CAATAGTTTTAACTTAAAATAGTTTTATTTTTATGATTTAAACTCGTAATTAACACCTACCCTTAAGGCTTTTAGGCYGGTAACACCCTGCAGTTCTTCCAGCTCAAGGTATTCCAGGTCATTGTTGAGTATATGACGTTCCTGCAGGTATTTGATGTATTCCTGGTATTCAGCCGCTTCGTTTTGGTTAAAATATACCATGGCTATTTTACCCGGCTGGGTAAGCCGCTCAACAGTACCTGCTATCAAAACCTTATCGATACGTTTTTTTACCACCTCGAACCTGATATTATAAGCCCCCTCTACATCAAAACGCCTTTCATCGTTCCTGAAACTGATATCTATAGCGTTTGAATGTATAAATATCAGCTGTGTTGTTTGCAGCGGGCGTGAAATCTGATCGGCTAAACTATTGGTAAGCTTGGCAATTTCAGCCATCGACCGCAATTGCCAAAGGCGGATATTTTTAAGGTATAGCAAATCAAAAACACGGGTGGGCGCTATAGATTGGCCAATGTAGATATCATATTCCACTCCATCGGTCCTGAATTTTTCAAAATAGCAGGGGAATGACTCCTGTACCTCATCCTGGGCTACCTCCAGGTAATGATTAATACTGGTATTGATGAGCTGCATGGAGTTTTCCAGGTTGCGGCGGTTGGCGAATGATAGGCCGGTTTCTTCAGACAAGGCATCAAAATATTTATCAATCACCGCTTTCTCTTCCGGATAGTTTTGCCTGAAGTGGTTTAAGAATGGGCTCAATTCATCACGCAGAAAGCTATCTAGTGTAAGCTCATCATTGGTAGTGATAAAACCACTTACCTTTTGCTGCCAGTCCTCGCATTTAAATACCAGGTTGTCAATAAGGCTTAAGTGAATATTCTTTTTTAATGCCTTTAAAGTTTTCATAATAAGGGCAAGCAGGGCTTCAAGGTCATCCTGTAAAGCAGTATTGCGCTCTATGGTGGAGTTGCGGATATCTATTGCTCCAAACAATGGATAAACATTATCAAAAACCACGGTTTCTATCTCCTGGTTCTTGCGCTTTTTTTCCCATTTTGTAAGATATGTCCAGGCTACCTCATTAAATTTCCATTGAACAGATGGCTGCAGTGAGGTAAATTTGTTCTTAATAACTTTCTCTATACGTTCATCAAACCGGTCGATACTGTTTTGCAATAATTGGGCAATTAACGGAATGGCTGTTTGCAATTTGGAGAGTAGTTTTTCGTAAAAGCTTATTTCTTTATACGAGTACACTTCCATTATACCTACATTTTTTTTATTGTAATAAACAGGGAAAATTCCGTACGATTTAACGCCGGCCTGTTTTAACACTTTAAGGAAAGGAAATTTTGATACCTTTTCATCGCTGATGGTATTAAAAAATATCGGCTTGGGGTTTCTGTTATAATCGCCGGCAATTGAATCGAAAGCTTCTTCGCCCAGGCTGTACTGTTTTGCTGACGAAATTAAAATACTTTGTGAACATTCATCATTGTCAAATACCGGCTTATTATTAACAGTTAAAAATGGCATTAACCCAAACTCAATCGATGGATCTTCGGCCAATGTTTTTAACGACTGGATAATATGCTCATATTGTTCTGTCTCATTATTGGTAGAATGATTAACCAACTCATTCCTGATACTTTCCATGGCATGTGGAAGAGTAACATCTGTTAAAGTAATTACCGTAAAGCCCTGGAACATAAAATTCGACAGTGGTAAAATACGCTCCAATGTCTCTATTCCTTCAAAATCATTGAGGTAGGGCTCTATAGTTTCAAAGTTCAGTACAGGTAAATCACCTTTTGCTATAATATTTACGAACTGTGCATTGGTAAAAATACTGTAATAGCGCGTAAGGTTGGTTTCCGGATCTATATAACTGTACAACAATTCGTTTTTAAGTACGGTACTGAAGCCATACATCCGCTCCAATATCAGGTTAAAAACAAACCTTCTCTGGCGTTGCATAAACATTTCAGTATCAGGTATATTTTCCGCGTATATACCAGAGTAATGACTGGAATGAAAATTAAAGAACGCTTCGGTACTGAAAAAGATCTTATCTGGTATAGGAGTACTTAACGCCCAGTAAAATTCCTTTTCATTAAGTATAGGCGGTGTAAGTATGCTATAAATAAGTTCCAGCATTTCACGGTACGTCTCTGCATGCTCAGGGTTTAGTTCCAGGTCAATACAGGTATCTGTTTCAAACTTATTGAGTACGTATTTGTAAAACTCGGTTTTGAGGGTTTTTTCGGTAATTACGCGCTCCTTTAAATGTTCAACAAATGGATTGAATGACAGGCACATATCTACCAGGCAAACAGTACAATCGTTTTTGCTTATATTTAATACTTCGGTGTGCATTTTTATAATAAAAAATTACCCTTGTTAAAACCTGAATGCTGTTGAAAGATAAGGGTACCATCCTTCTTCAGAATGCCCTGCAACTATTTTAATTACCGCAAGTCTGGCCGGCGCAATATATATTCCACCGCCTGCACCATTATGCCATTTATCAGAATGTTCGCCTTTTACCCACACCCTGCCAACATCATAAAAGCCCAGAAGCCCTGCCTGTCCGGGTACAATGTAGCTGGCAAAATTAAATAATTTTATACGCAGCTCCAGGTTGTTATAAAAGCTATATTGTCCGGCAAAGCGGTATAATCTATAGCCCAACAGGTTATCCTGCCCGCCTAAAAATAAGGATTGATAAAAAGCCGTTTTACCAAGGGTAATGCCGCCTCCTACTCTATCAGCCAGCACGATGGTTCCCTGGGTATTTAAACTTTTGTACAATGCCACTTGCGGAATAAGCTGTGTAAAGGTATTTGAATAGCTATTTAAACCGGCATAACCCTGCAGTTTAATATTTACATAGCTTCCCCAGGCGGGTAGTATCTTATTGTTACGCTTATCGCTGGTGAAGTTTAATATCACACCGGCAAAAAGTTTTCGTTTATCAAAGGTATAACTATCATCACTGTTAGTAAGTAATGGATTTGTAATTAAACGGCCCTTGTTATCATCAACATCCAAACTGTAATATTGAAATGACGGCCCTACACTTAAACTCGTTCCCGATTTGCTTACCCATTGTAAAGCCGGATCAAACTGAACTGTATTAAACCTTGTGCGATAAAAAGTTCTGTAATCTCCCGTTTTATCAAATACGGTTTCGTTACCCCTGCCAAAAAAGTTAATATTTCCCGGGGAATTTGCCTGGAACTGCATCAGCAAATTTGCATCGCCTACGGCTTGCACCCATTCTCCGTTATATTTAATCTTAAAAGCATTTGTACTAAATGAGTGGCTCACAAATACCTGTTGCACATCATTATACGGTAACTTGCGGAAACCTTCCTGGTGTGTGTATTTAAAACCTAAGCCCAGTAAAACGCCTTCATCAGGGTTAATTTCTATATTGGCCAGCGGCATGGTATTGCTTAACAGATTTGTTCGCAGGTAGGCTGTATTAGCGCTATCTGCCGAAATATGTTTGTGCACATTGGAGGTATCGCCAATAAGCGTAAGTTTTTTACCCTTATCATAAAGCTGCACCGTATTTCTTAATTTAATGATATTGTAGTTTTTGGTACCGGTGCTATCAATAAGTCTCAGCTTAATAGGCGATGTTGCATTATTTAAAACTACTCTATCATCACCTCCCCCGGTATAAAGACGAATCTCTTTAGTAATATCAGCACTAAAATTGATGTTCATCAATGTATCTTTTACAATACCGTTTTTATTGATCTTGTTGATAGTGATATTTAAGCCCTTACCGGGGATGTCTTTAATATTTATCAATTCATCCTTGTTGGTGGTATGTACATCAACAATTTTATTGGCGAACTTATAGTAGTAATCCATGGCCGCCGGAATATTGGCCCTGCGTTCTTTTAATTGTTTAATCAATACATCATGTCGCAATTTGTAGGATGATTCGGGTAATCGCCTTAAACCAGCCTCTAAAACTTCATCAGTTTCTGCAGCCACAAAGTCTTTCACTATTTTAGTCCATTCATCGTAGTTGTATTTTACGGCCGGAAAGCGTTCCATGAACATGGTTTTCCAGATGGAGTAACGCACATCATAAATCTCGCCGTTAAAACCTTGCAGGTTTGGCGCCAGCCATGGTTGGGCGGCTATGGTTGGCAATATACCCTGGTTGGTATAAATTACCTGGTCGCGGTCGCGCGGCACAGCTGTATAAGAAATGCCTTTATCTGTTTTATCACCTTTCCAGCGCCACTGATCGCTGTGCCTGTCCCAATCGCCTATCAGCAAATCAAGCAAACGGGCACGCAGAAATTCGTTGCCATCCACCGTATTGTCATTATCCTTCAACAAAGTTTCTGTCATTTTGGTGCTATTGTCCGATTTTCCGGTGGGTTCTCTTTCTTCAATCAGTACTACCTTGTTATCAAATATTTCATTGAACTTACCAAGCTTTTCATCAGGCGATATCACCCCGATTACCGGGTTTGCATGCGGTACACGGGCAGCAGCGGCCAAAGGCGGAACGATAAGTGCCGAGAAAGGGTGCTGCGCGCTCATGGCATCATTAACCCAATCTTTTGCAAATGTTTCCTGGAATTCTTGCGGCAATATTTTTTCGGGGCTTTTCTCCACGCTGCGGATCACCCATTCCTTATTATTCTTATCAGTTAATCGCAATGAGTGGGTTTGGAAACCGCCGCCAACCTTTAAAGGAGTTAAGCCGCCCTGAAATTCGGAGATCCTTATCACCGGTAATTTGGTATCAGCGGCCCATTCTTTACGGTAGTTTTCACCAAATAATGCCCGGTGAAATTTGCTTACACTATTATATGATGGATGAACCTTAACCACAATGCTATCAGCGGTAATAGGTTTAAGTGATGCATCAACCTGTTCTTTTACAGTTGTATAAGGCTGTGTATAGGTAAATGCCTGCTTTATTCCTGTTTCGCCGTCAATATAATAAGTAAACCGGATACTGTTATTGGTTAACATATCTGCAGTTACATAACCTTGTGTTGCATCGGCAAACAGGGAGTTTTTGCCTTTTATGGCGTAAGTATGTTTGGCACCGGCCCCACTAACAACCTGCACCTGGTTATCTTTAATAAACTGCAGGCCATGCTCATGACCTGCCACATGGATCATATTAGGGAAACCTTTAAAAACACCGTCTATCCGGGTGATCATGTCCTTATATAAAGGGTGGTTCAGGTCTTCTGGATTTGGAAATGATGACCGCAGAAATGGATAAAGCGAACCAATTACCGGCAGCGGGATCATTAAACCGCTATTTACGGCAGTTAAAGGAAAAATATGGTCTTTCAGTGAAAAATAACCGCCATGGGTACCATAACTCTGGAAAGGGTGATGAGATGCCAGCAGGATCACTTTATTGCGGTTCCTGTCCAGTATTTCCTTAAACTTATCTATAATATCATCTTTGGTTTTGCAGTCGCACTCGGCGCCAGTATTATCTTTATTGTATTGATATAACCACCATTCGCTATCAAAAGCAATAACGGTTAAGTATTCATTAAGATTAATCTCTACCGGATCGGGACAGCCATTTGCGGGGATCATTTTCAATAGACTATCCTGCTGTTCATCAAGGTATTGCCATTGGCGCTTTATTTTAGCAAGGCCCAGTGGCCCCATTTTATCCCAATCATGGTTGCCGGGGATAAAATAAACCGGTGCGCCATTGGCCCGCATAGGTTGGTATTGCGATTGCAGGATCTTTTTTGTTTGTTCTTCTTCATTGCTGCCCGGCAAGCCCATGCCAGTTGGGTAAATATTATCGCCCAGGTACATCACAATAGTTTTGTTTTTGATGATACTACCTGCCGCGTGTTTTAAAACGGCGCTCTGCTGCATGTCCATTTCGCCGGCATCACCTATCAGTATTACCCGGTATTTAACAGAATCCTGGGCCATCACAGCAAGCCTGCCCAATAATAAAATAAAAATAAGGGTTAATTGTTTATTCATGATAGCTGTGAGTTGATGTTGATTTTTTGAAAAGTTTCTGGTTAAGCCAATGGCCGGCATATGACGTACCTATACCCACTGCGGCGCCAGCTAACACATCCGAGGGGTAATGTTTACCCAAATACATCCTGGAGTACCCTACCGATGATGCCCATAGGTAAGCCGGTACAGTTACATACCATTTATGGTATTGAATTGATAGGGTAGCAGCCRTAGCAAAGGCCAAACTGGTATGCCCCGAAGGAAACGACTGATTATGCGTTGGCGAAAGTACAAATACATCATTTGGATACCTATCTGCCGGCCGGGTACGATTTACACTTACTTTAAGAATATCCGTTACTAAAACTGATGCCCCTAAATTGATAAAGGTTTCAATTCCATTACGTTTAGCTGTTGCATCATCGGTAACAAAGCCATATATTAATGTACCAAACGTGGCTGCACCGGCAACATAATAAGCCGAATTACTGGTATTACGCCAATATAAGGATGTGGGGTGCTGTGGATTAATGCTTTTTAAAATATCAATATCAGGATTTTGGGCAAAGCAGGGATGGTAAGCTGTTAAGCCAATAATTGTGAAAAATATCCAGATCAGTTTTTTGTCTCTTATCATACTGCTATTATTTGTTGAAGTTAAATTTTAAAACATTACCCTCACTTGTCTTACTTCCCTCATTGGATATGTAAAGGTTATGCTGCGCGTCGAAAGTTATTCCTTCGGGCTGGTTAAACATTGAAGCATTAAGCGGGTAAACCGCTTTTACACTCCAGTTGGCATCAGCAACCACCAGCATTTTATTAACCGACGACAGGATGTACCATTCATTTGTATTACTGTTTTTTGTTAATGCTGATGGATGGAAGCTTATCCGTTTTTTTTCAACTATCTTCTCAATTGATTTAACGTCAACACTGAAACCTCCGTTTTGCTTAAGTGTACCATCGGACTGTAAGGCTAATATGTAGCCGCTGCTGCTTTTGGTAGTACGGTCATCGGCACAATGTTTACATAAAATATAAAGCAGGCCCGATTTTTCATCGGCATACATGCCTTCGTATTCACCGGCAGGTAAAAGGTCTTCCAGCTTTTGTGCGGTTGCAATCTCCTTGCTTCTTACCTGGTTAAACGGAAAAGTGAACAGTACACCGTCACTGCGCAGCATAATTACCTGGTTATGGCAAATAGCTATATCCTCATAATCACCTTTTTTACCAAACTTGCTGTAATTAACCTGCTTATCCCCTAACTTGAGATAGAATACCTTGCCATCCTCGTCCTGCTCGGCATATAATGAATCGCTTTTGCCGTTATTGAAAGTGATGCCCGATATTTCAAGCAGTTCACCGGGCATATTATATTTTACCGGTTTATCCAGATCATAACCTTTAGGACTACCGCTTTGATTGCTTTCAGTCTTATCGGTACATGATATACCCGAGAGGATACCCGCCGAAACAAGTAATATAGTTATATAAGTTATAGCTTTAAGCATAGTTTTAATCGTTAAATTGCCTTCAAAAGGTCATATATAGCACGTTGCGATTGTACCAAAGGTAGTTTGGCTTCAATTGCTATATTCTGCAATTGCATATTGAGCATTACGGCCTGTACATTATCTTTTAATTGCACCTCAATAATTTGCAAAATTTCGGTCTTTATCTTTTCGTCATAAACAGGAAAGCAAACCTCAATACGACGATAAATGTTGCGGTTCATCCAATCGGCCGAGCCAAGAAATATTTTATTATCGCCATTGTTATGGAAGATAAATATGCGGCCATGTTCCAGGTAGCGGTCTACAATGCGCCTGATGGTAATATTTTCGCTCATCCCTTTAACGCCGGGGATCAAACAACAAACGCTCCGTACTATCAGGCTTATTTTAACCCCAGCCTGTGATGCCTGGTACAATTTAGTAATTAGCTTACGCTCTTCCAAATTGTTTAGTTTTATGGTGATAGCGGCCGGTAAACCTTGTTTCGCGTTATTAATTTCCTGGTCAATTAATTCCATAAAGCGCGATTGCAAATTAAACTGTGCTACCAGCAGATGCTTAAAATCAATGGGATAACCCTCTGCAGATTTTTTCCCTTTGGATAAAAAAATGAAGAGTAATTCCATCTCGCGCAGCAACAAAGGATTTGCCGTCATCATAATATGATCGGTATAAAAAGCGGCGGTACTTTCATTAAAATTACCGGTAGCCAGCAATCCTAAATATTTATCGCGACCATCAACCCGCCTTTTTACCAGCGCCACCTTGGCATGAACCTTTAGGGCTTTATCACTATAGATGATATCCACACCGGCGGCTTTCATTTTTTTTGCCCATTTTATGTTGTTGGCTTCATCAAAACGAGCTTTCAGCTCAACCATAACCCTTACCTTTTTGCCGTTACTGGCAGCGCTGATGAGCGCGTTAACAATTCGCGAATCGCTGGCTACACGGTAAAGGGTGATAAATATTTCATCTACAGATACATCGGTAGCGGCCTCGTTAAAAAAACGGAGTATCGTATTGTAGGATTGGTATGGCGCATGAAAAATGCAATCGTGCTTTTCGATATGATCAAATAACGAACCTTCACCATCACCGGTATTGCTTGTAATGGGAGTCCAGCGGGCATAACGCAGTGCCGGGTTATTAACCGGAAGCCCCATTAAATCCTTAAGGTTATGATACATGCCACCTTCAACCACACTTGAGCTTTGCAAACTAAACTTTTCTGTAATAAAATGCAGAATACGTAAAGGAATATTAGGCTGGTGTAAAAAGCGGGTGGCTATACCCATATCGCGTTTTAATAATTGTTTTTCGATCTGTTCAGACAGATCGCCCTGGTATTCGTCCTTCAGGTCCAGTTCGGCATCACGGGTTATTTTAATGCTATAACAGCCGTTTATTATCTCATTTTTAAATAGCTTATTGAGGTTATGCCTGATGATATCATCAAGGAATACTATGTATTGCCCGTCATCGGCACTAACACTATAAAACCTTGGYAACTGGTTTGATGGGATATTGAGTATTACATTTCGCTCCTTATCAT
>NZ_JBFUKF010000211.1:0-9057 GCF_056400985.1 Mucilaginibacter sp. P4_G9
CTTGTCCAACATTTAATTGTGTTAAAATACCGCGGCCAAAAATCTTTACATTTTCTGCGTGATCAACTATAAAGCTGCCGTGTACAATAGCTCCTCCGGATATATAAACTTTTTTATTTGAAGGCAGGAGCATCCGGCCTATTTCATGAATTCCGGGACCAAAATAAATAAGGTCCGCGTTTCCTGAAGCGGGTCGTTCGGTATCAATAGCATTCGCAAAGATCTGGAGGTTCTCAAGAATATTCCCGTTTATTTCAACAGAAACAAACTGTGAAGCATCCATAGAAAAGGTAATGGTATTTCCGTGTATTTGCGAAACAATCCCATAAACCGCCGGTCGGATTTTAACACTTTTAACTTTGGCATTATTTACCGTTACCGAAACATTTACCTTAGCCGAACAATCAAAATAAGTATAGGAAGTCTGCTTTACTGCAATCTTGTTATTAACCGAATGGGCAACGTTGGCATAATACACGTCCGGACTTTGCCAGGCTGAGCCTACCTCTTTTATCTTTACCTGGTAGGCTTTACTTATTATTGTACAATTAGGGGCTTTATAGTTAATTATTTCTGCAAAACTGCAAATTGTGGTTTGCAGAAAAATGCATACCGTAAATATTGATTTAAACATATATTATTTATAAACACTGAAATTTTAGAAAAGACAGCCTAATTGTATTTACATACTCATGTTTTTAAGGATAAATTAGAAAAAAGCCCGATAGCTTAAGGCTTATAACCAATTGATACCCGTATGTATGAAGAAGTCTTAATTACAGATGTTAATTATAGTTGTGAAGTAATAGTTTTAGCATATGTTAAATAAAATCATTGATGTGGATTGTAAACGCAATATCTATTTAAAATTGAGGTCTTGATTTTTTAAACGGCAACCCTGCAATCTGCCATGTATTTATCTTCGGACAGTTCTGTCCTCAACTGAAGTATCCCACGATGGACGTGATTAACTACCGATTGATACTTTATACCTGTAACCTCGGCTATCTGCTCATAGTTCCAGCCGTCAAAATATTTTAGAAATATCATTTCACGCTGCCGTTTTGGCAAGCCATTGAGTGCAACAGAGAGCTGCCGCTTCATTTGAAGATTAATTTCCTTGTTAACCAGTATTTCTTCCTGGGAAAACACCATTTCAATCTCAAAATCTTGTATAGTGTGAGTATACCGCACCTTATCACTTTTAATATAATTGATAGCAATGGAACGGGCGGATTTAAAAAAGTACACCTTAACGTTACTAATCGGGCCGAGCTTTTCCTTTTTTTCCCATAATTTAATAAAAAGATCCTGGAGTAAATCGTAGCATACATCTTCATCTTTCAATATCTTAAGAAGATAATGAAACAGACCGGGAAATAATTCATTATGGATACATTTGAATGCCCCTACGTCCCCACTGCGGGAATCTTCCCACCAACTTGATAACTGACTGCTCTTATTCATAAACGGTTTTGGATTTTCTTAATGCTACATACTTTATACATACAAAACTCAATATGCCGTGCACATTGGCTGGTTTGAAGAACAAAGAAATAACAATGAATAATTGGTTTAACAAGAGCTAATATGGTGCGAATTGCACATAAATACGGGGTACAAACAAGCCATTTAAAGGGTACAATTCGACCAAAAAAGGCTCTCTAAACCGGTTTAGAGACAAAACCAATGGATTACCTGTTAAGTGCCGCTAACATTGAAGCGTTTTTTAAATACCGGGCGCTTCTGACGAACAAAGTCGGAAGGATTAACCCCAAAGAGTTTAAAAAACTGTGTACGAAAGTATTTGATATTGTTGAAGCCGGTTTCAAGCGCAACTTCATTTACATTCATTTCTGATTGAATCAATAGCTCTGCCGCTTTACGTAATCTTATATACCTGATGAAGCTGTTGATTGAATGCCCCGACAGGAACTTTACTTTCCTGAAAAGGTTTGAGCGGCTCATCCCAATTTCATTTGCAAGTACATGGACATTAAAATGTTCATCTGTAAGGTGCTTTTCAACCACCTCGATACATTTTTCCAGGAAATGCTTATATTCTTCCGAAATGTTAATATTACTTTTTTTGAGTGTTACCGCATTATAAAAATAGCTTTGTAAATTGCTTCTCATCTGCAATAAATTGGCAACACGCGCAATAAGAATTTCTTTTTCAAAAGGTTTGTTTATATAATCATCCGCCCCACTCTCCAATCCTTTAATTTTATTTTCTGCTGATGAGCTGGCAGTCAGCAAGATCATGGGGATATAGTTGAGCAAAGGATCTTGTTTGATTATAGCACACAATTCAATGCCGTTTAAGCCCGGCATCATTACGTCACAAATAATCAAATCAGGCAGCTTTTCCTTTGCAACCGCGATACCACTCAAACCATCTGCAGCTTCACATATGAGGTAACTTTTTTCGAGTATACTTTTAATGTAACGCCTCAGTTCGTGATCGTCATCGATAATTAATATTACCTTTTTATCGGTAATTATTCCCTGGCCCTTAAAATCAAGCTGATTTTCAACTATGTTAGCAACCGGCAAACTATCGGCCAATTCATTTAAAAGTTCTGAAGATTGTGATCTCGTCGCTGCTATTTCCTTACCTGCAAAATGAGATGTACCCTTTTTCAATTGAAGTAAAAAAACCGTTCCGGTTGATACTTCGCTTATATAAGAAAGAGAACCATGATGTTCGGCTGTAAATTGCCTGGCAAGATACAAACCGATACCAAATCCGGCCTTTAACAATCCCGTGGTATCTTTTGACCGGTAAAACTTATCAAACAACCTTTCTTTAACATCCTCTGGAATTCCCTGTCCCGTATCTGCTACGCTGATATTGACAAATTCTGTATCTTCTTTGATACTAATGATCACCTTTCCGTTTTGTGGGGTATATTTTATTGCATTTGAAATTAAATTAAAAAGGATAATTTCAATCTTTTCCCTATCACCATAAATAACCAGGTCCTTAACATCGGCAATCAATTCATAATGCAGGTGCCCTGTTTTTGCCTGAGGAATAAAGCAGGACTTTACATCACGACAGACTTCAAAGATATTTATGGGTCCTATATTTAATTGAGAAATGCCATCGTCAGCTTTTCTGAATAAAAGCAATTGGTCAACCAGGCTTAACAACCTTCTTGCATTCCTGTATATAATATTCAGGTCCTGGCGGTCATTCTCCAAACTCCGGTCTAAAAGATCCTTGATGGGATTAATTATTAAAGATAAGGGCGTGCGGAATTCATGAGACATCCCTGTAAAAAACTCCAGTCTCTTCTCGTGTAATTCTCTTTCCTTTTCCTGCAGGGCTTTTTGGTTTTCGGCATTAGCTACCGCCAGCTTAATTTCATATTTCAAACGGGTTTCTCTAAACTTATAATCCAGGTACCAGTAAATAAAAGATATGACTAAAAGCACATACACAAGATAAGCCCACCAGGTGCGATACCACGGAGGCAGCACTATTACCTTTAAATAGGCTTGTTTTGATAACCATTGCCCCTCAGAATTGGTGGCATTAATTTTAAATGTATATGTTCCGGGGCTTAACCTGGTGTAAACTGCGGTTCTGTTGTGCCCGGAGTAATTCCATCCCCTGTCCCAGCCTTCCATTGTATACCGGTAGCTAATTCTTTCCTGGGCAGTGAAATTGATAGCTGCAAAATCAAAAGAAAGAGACGCTTCATCATAGGGCACCGTAAGCGAGGTAATAAGCTTCTTACTATCAGATTTTAGCCCGAAAAGATAATCACTTGAAGGGTGATTATTTATTTTTATCCCCGTAATAACCAGGTTGGAATTATCTTTTATCGGGACAATTTGTTCCGGACGGAACAGACTTAATCCGTTAATGCCGCCAAAGGCAAGTTCTCCGGTCGACAGGTGTAAGGAGGCGTTATAGTTGAATTCCCTGTTCAAAAGGCCATCACTCTCAAAATAATTAGTAAATATCTGTTTTTGCGGGTCGAATCTGGAAATGCCATTGTAAGTACTCATCCATAAGTGCCCAAAACTATCCTCTTCAATAGCCAAAATGGTGTTATTGCTTAATCCGTCATCTGTAGTGTACTTACGTACAATACGATGTTTATTCCTGTCAAAAAGCATCAAACCAGCCTCTGTTCCCAACCACATATTACCCCATTTGTCTTCATGTATTGATCGGACAGATTTGCCAACAGGAAAAAACTTATGCTTTTTATTTATCCTGTCAATTTCATAAATACCATCAAATGATCCTCCCCACAATTTTCCGTAATGGTCTTCGGTAATAGCCAGGATATTAATTAGTTTAGAATCAAATACACTGAACCGGTCATTTTGTCTGTCGTAGCGGTAAAACCCATCCTGCAATGCACTTGCCCAAAGATTATGTGCGCGATCTTCCTTCAACATCCAAAAAATTGAAGTGACCRGATTTCCCGCTTCATTAACTCCTTTATAAACTTTGAATTCTTTAGATTGAGGTAAATATTGATTTATCCCGTTACTATAGGTGGCAATCCATATTTTGCCGTATGAATCCTGCTGGATGCCTGTAATAAAATTGGAATTTATCTGGCGTGAATCCCCCGGGGAATGGCTGTAGTTTTCAAATGTATTTTCCCTTCTGTCCCAAATGCTCAGGCCGCCGCCGTCGGTACCAATCCAGATTTTTTTGTCTGAAGTTTCAAAAATAGATTTGACAAAATTGTTAATCAGGCTATTCGCATTTATCGGGTTATGAGCAATATTAATAAACCTGGATTTATAATCATCTATTATATTCACCCCTCCCCGCAGTGTGCCAATCCACTTTCTATTTTGCTTATCTACGTAAATAGCGTAAACAGCATTGCTGGATAGAGAAAACTGGCTCAGATTGCTGTTCAGATAATTAAACTTGCCGGTATTTATATTCAGAATGTTGATACCTCCGCCATCTGTACCGATCCATAGCGAGCTATCCCGCATTGGTTGAATACTTGTTATCCTGTTTGAACTAAGCTTCTCTGGCCCCTCGCTCAGCTCAAGGTTATAATAACCCAGTTTTATATCGTAACGATGTAATCCGGAGCTTGTTCCAATCCAAAGCTGACCTTTGTCTGCCTGCATACACGAAGCCGCTGTAATTGATTTATTAATGACCTCAACTTGTTTTTTTTCTTTATTGTACAAGCACAATCCGTGGTCTTTAACCATTAAATAAACATGTTGCAAGCCATCTGTACACAAGCTCGTAACGTTGTAATTCACGATAATTTTATGGTCATCAATAAGGGGGACACCGTAGCCGGTTTCCTGATGTTTTCGATCGAAGACTATCAGTCCGTTGTCCTGTGAAGCCACATACACAAATCCTGTGGCATCAGTTTTAATATCCTTTATGTAATTGCTGAGTTTTTTTGGCTGCTTATTACCAGGAAAAAAGGCATAAACCGGGGTGAATTTTTCAGACACCCGGTTAAAAATATTTATACCCTGCCTGGTTCCTATCCATAAATCATGCCTGGTATCTTGCGTAATACAGTTAATCCAATTATTTATGATGGATTTTGAGTTATTTGGATTATTGCGGAAGATCTTGAAATTATAGCCATCATAACGGTTTAAACCATCATATGTCCCAAACCATACAAATCCCTGGTCGTCCTGGTAAATGCAGCGGACTTCATTATTTGATAAGCCATTATTTATTGATAAATGATCTATTGCAGGATAACCGGTAGCAAAAGATAATAACGGCTGCAGTATCAGAACAACTACCAGGTATACAATGTTGATATAATTGGCTGACTTCGCAACTTTAGGATATAAGCAATTGTTAACCTCAGGATTCACTTTTACTTCTCTTATTAAACTGGTATCACTATCTGGGCCGGATTTAATTGTTATAAATCTAACAAGAAGCCTATTGGTTAGGATTCATCTGTACCCCGGGACTTGCTGATCTTAGTATATATAGAGTTCCAGTTAGAAGCGATCAATTTCGGGGGAATTTTAAGTTTCCTTATCCGAAAGGGAGGCACGGGCTCTATTTCATCTTTCTTTTTAATCATTTGTACAAATAAAAGATTTTCCATTCATTTTCTCAAATTATCCGGAAGCTTATATAATTGGCTGTCCTTCAAGGCAAACTAAGTCGGGTGCGTTTCTTAATTATTTTCTTTCAAAAGCTCTATATATTAAAGTTTTTTTTCGGCGAAACATTAGTGTTAAATATCACTACGCAATATAAAAAAGGCTCCCTGAAGAGCCTTCTAACCAATTATTAATCAATAGCTACCCAACCGGTATATCAAGATAATATATAGACAATTGTGATTGCTTTATATACTCACCATTTTCATTTTATTACGATAAATTATTTGACCTACGTAATTTAAACAATTGAGAATAAACGTAAAAAGACCATTGAAGGGCCTTTTTGCGTAATCAAAGCTGAGTTTATTTACCGATGCGCCCGACGATAGCCTGGTTTAAACAGGAAATGGCATGAACCTATAGTCCATGCCATTTTTTGTTTATAAATACAAGCTTTCCGTTTTTTTAGCTACATGTTTATCACGGTGCAATGGTCCATAACTGATTGTTGCTGGTTCCGCTTGCCCAGAATTGCATGATGGATCCATCCGCTGTACCACCTCCGGTATCCAGGCATTTGCCATTAGTGCGGTTTACAATTTTATAGTAGGATCCTACCGGTATTATTGTCCATTGTTGATTGGTGCTTCCGCCGCTTGCCCACTCGGCAACTGTAGAACCGTCGGCCGTGTGGTCATAGCTATCCAGGCACTTGCCACCTGTTACACAAGCTAATTTGTAATAACCACCGCTATACGTTATTACCCATTTCTGGTTATTACTACCGCTTGAGGCCCATTGCCCCACATTTGCTCCGTTAGTATTTACCCCTAAATTATCCAGGTATTTTCCGCTTGCGCGATTGACCAGTTTATAAGTTCCATTGGCTATAGGCTGCGTTCCTACAGAATGTGTTAAAGTTCCAAATCCTAACTGGTCATACCCTCCGCTGTTTGGCCCATAATCGCCGCCGCCGCCTTCGGGCCTTACATTAGCAGCATACTGCCCGCTAAAGGTTGTTCCGGTAATGCCATGTGATGCCTGGTAATTGTAGATCAGCTCCCAGCTTGGGCGGATATCTCCCCTACCGCCGGCGGCAATAACCGTTTGTGTTTGCCATGTACAATTTTGCCCATTAGCCCAGTTATAAGTGGTAAAAGGCACCTCGTTTCCAAGATTATAGCTGGCAGTATATTCGCAAACTGCCAATGCTTTGTTATTTTCATAAGCAAATAAATCCTGATTTTGGTTATAAGCCATTTGGCAGAAAGCCCCCAACAGAGAAATATCCAAACATTGGTGCCCCTGATCACGACCAGCTTCCTGCCCTTGTCCTAACTGACCTGAATTGTATAAAAAAGGCACAGCGTGATCAATTGAACCATTTCCGGCGCCGGTTTTGAAATAGGTTATTGCTTCGTCAAATTTGTTAGTGTCATCACATAATATGCCAATTGAAAGAATTGATGCCATACTGCACAAATCCCAGTTTGCCCAGTAATTTGTTATACAGGCGCCATTATGATTCACCAAAAAATCGTGGTTCATTGGGTAAAATACGTTAAGCATCATATTTTTAAAGCGTGTAAAGTCTGCTGCTGCCCAGCCGCTGTAGTCACGCATGATCTCGGCTGCATTGGCAAACTCGTAACCATATATACCGGCAGCAAGCCATCTGTCTGCAGATCCCTGGATCGATACCAGGGTAGATGACCATGCGTTCATGATAGCCACTGCCTTATTTCCACAGGCTACATCGCCGTTGATTTTCCAACGTAAAGCATTTTGATAAGCGGCAGCAATATCATTATACAATTTTGAATAGTTTTCCGGCGAGCCGGAACCCCTGTAAACGGTATCCACAGGCCCTTTCATGGCATAAGTTGATAGCGAGTGTGAGTTGGCTGTAAGTTTGTTCCAGCCAGACAGCCAGGGATCTGTCCCTGCGTTAACCATGGTCTGCATCCTGATCAGATCTGCCTGGGTATGCAGCATTCCGGGGTGAATGAATGTAGTGGTTGCGTTTACGGCAAGTTTAGAAACAGATGTAGGCTTATTGCTATCCGCATTTGCCGCCACTGGCAAAGATGACTTCTTACAGCCTACTGTAAACATCAGAAATAAACAGCTAAGAAAAATCAGGCTTTTTGACTTCATTTTTTTTAAATTTAGGTTAAGTTATAATTTGGTTAATTAATTGCAAATGAAATACCTAACAAAAACGCAAAACCGAACCCAAATACTTAGCGTGGAGTTAATTAATAATAAAATAAATTGCAACCAAGATAAGAGGACCGGCTTCTGTATTGACTAATAGGTAATAATTGTGAGTCAAACATATTGCAATTAATAAATAATAATGAGGGGCTAATTGACCATTTATGAGGCACTAATAGGCCAGGAGGAGTAATAATATTAAATTTAATCAGAAGATATCACAATTTATAACGGCAAGTTAAATCACCCGACGTTTACACCTGTAAGAAATTGACCCTAAAGCATGTAAGGACTTTAAATTTTTATCTTCCCGTTGTGTATACTTAAAGACAGCCACAAACAAGCAGACTTTTGCAGGTGTGTTTTATTCCTACATCACCCAAAAAAACGATCTGGATTCAAATTACCGGGAGGGAGTTGTTTTACCCTTACCGGGCTTCCAGATCTTGAAGTTTAACACAAATTTATTTTTTTGGATTAGTGAACGCCATTCGACAAATAAAATAGAGCACAGTAAAAGCAACCCCAATATTAAACTTGCAATTGATTTCCAGGAAAATCCTTCCTTGATTATGCTTTCCGCATTTTCTGAAACATATTTTCCCATATGCACAGTAATGGCATCGCTTGTAAATTTCCCTACAAAAAAAGTTGGGATTACATACCTTGCGCTTATTTTTGCCATACCACTGGCCAGGAATAAAGGTGTAGTAGGAAGAGGTAATAAGGTGTAAGCAAGTATGACTACCTGGC
>NZ_JBFUKF010000212.1:0-8942 GCF_056400985.1 Mucilaginibacter sp. P4_G9
TCCTTACGCTGCTGGACAAGCTGCCGGCGATTGCGGTAAAGTTGCGTACGACTTAGGTTTACGTAAAGTAGAAGTATTTGTAAAGGGCCCTGGTGCTGGTCGTGAATCAGCTATCCGTACTTTGCAAACAGCAGGTATTGAAGTTACCACGATAAAAGACATCACACCGCTTCCACACAATGGTTGCCGTCCGTCTAAAAGAAGAAGAGTTTAATTAACAAATTTTTTAAAGCTAAGATTCTGTAGCTAAAGGCTGCATGATACTTTAAGAACACACAAAAATGGCAAGATATACAGGACCAAAGTCCAAAATTGCACGTCGTTTCCGTGAGCCGATCTTCGGTCCGGATAAAGCGTTAGAACGTAAAAACTATCCACCCGGAATGCATGGAGCTTCCAAACGTCGTGGAAAGCAGTCAGAATATTCAACTCAGTTGATGGAGAAACAAAAAGTTAAATACACTTACGGTGTATTAGAGCGTCAGTTCGAAAACTTGTTTCACCGCGCTTCGGCTAAAGAAGGTATCACAGGCGAAAACCTGCTGAAATTTTTAGAGGCCCGTTTAGATAACGCTGTTTATCGTTTAGGTATATCGCCTACACGTTCAGGGGCCCGTCAATTGGTTAATCACAAACACATTAATGTTAACGGTGCTGTTGTAAACATTGCATCGTATGCGTTAAAAGCTGGTGATGTGATCTCTGTACGCGAAAAATCTAAATCACTTGAAGCTATTACTACATCAGTAGCCGGAAGAAGAATCAACAAATACAGCTGGTTGGAGTGGGATGCAAATTCCTTAACGGGTAAATTCCTTAACTACCCTAACCGCGATGAGATCCCTGAAAACATTAAAGAGAACTTAATCGTTGAGTTGTACTCTAAATAAGATATGAGATTTTAGATGTGAGATTTGAGAGTTTTTTTCAAGTCTCATTTCTGGTTTCATACATATACAAGAAAATAAGCAAAAGAGTTTAGATATAGGATTTCAGAAAACGTGGGTAAATGTCTCACATCTATAAATCTCACGTCTAAAATCTATAATCAAGTAAACAATAAATAAAGGATATAAATGGCAATTTTAGCATTTCAAAAACCAGACAAGGTTATCATGCAGAAATCGAATGATTTTGATGGAACGTTTGAATTTCGTCCGTTAGAACCAGGCTTCGGTGTAACCATTGGTAATGCTCTACGTCGTATCTTACTTTCATCACTGGAAGGTTATGCAATAACTTCTGTTCGTTTTTCGGGAGTTACGCATGAGTTTTCAACCATCAAAGGTGTTGTTGAAGACGTAACCGAGATCATTTTGAACCTTAAGCAAGTTCGTTTCAAAAAAACAGGTGAATCTGGCGATAGCGAGAAAATATTTGTTATCATAAACGGCCAGGACGCATTTAAAGCTGGTGATATCACTAAGTTCTCAAACAACTTTACTGTGTTAAATCCTGATCTTGTACTTTGCAACATGGATTCATCAGTAACGCTTGAAATTGAGCTTACTGTAGGTAAAGGCCGTGGTTATGTTCCGAGCGAGGAAAACAAAAACCCGGATGCAAACGTTGGCGTTATTGCTATCGATTCTATCTTTACGCCAATCAAAAACGTAAAATATACCATCGAGAACTATCGCGTTGAGCAAAAAACCGACTACGAAAAATTAGTTTTGGATATTGCTACCGATGGATCTATCCATCCGGAAGATGCATTGAAAGAAGCTGCCAAGATACTTATTCAGCACTTTATGTTATTCAGCGATGAAAACATGATGCTTGAAGCACAGGCTAAAGAAGAAACCAAAGAAGTTGATGAAGAGATTCTGCATATGCGCAAGATTCTTAAAACAGAACTGGTTGATCTTGATCTTTCTGTACGCGCATTAAATTGCCTTAAAGCTGCTGATATCCGCAGCCTGGCCGATTTGGTATCATACGATGTTGCTGATATGTTAAAGTTCAGAAACTTTGGTAAAAAATCATTAACTGAAATTCAGGACCTGGTTAAATCAAAAGGTTTATCTTTTGGCATGAACCTGTCTAAATTTAAGTTAGACGAAGAATAAAATATGAGATGTTAGATTTGAGACATGAGATTTTTCTCGCCTCCGATCTAACATTTTTTATTTAATAATAAATAACCCGGGATCAGGGTAAAAGGGAAGGGGCTTAAGTCTCAAATCTAATATCTCGCATCCCAATCTAATATAAAATAGCGAAGGCATAATTCCGAAGGCTTGAGTTGATCGCCGGACGGTATGCACGTGAAATAATTTAAAACAATGAGACACGGAAACAAAAACAATCACTTAGGCCGTACTACCAGCCATCGCAAGGCGATGCTGTCAAACATGGCAACTTCGCTTATCTTACACAAGCGCATCACTACAACATTAGCTAAAGCAAAAGTTTTGCGCGGTTATGTTGAACCACTTTTAACAAAATCAAAAAACGATACTACTCACTCTCGTCGTACAGTGTTTAGCTATTTGCAAGACAAAGATGCTACAACTATCCTTTTCCGCGAGATTGCTGAGAAAATAGCTAACCGCCCAGGTGGTTATACCCGTATCATCAAATTAGAAAACCGTTTAGGGGATAACGCTGAAATGGCGATCATCGAATTGGTAGATTATAACACTGTTTACGGTGCTGATACAGCAGCCGCAGCTAAAAAATCAACCCGTCGTCGTGGTGGTTCTGCAAAAGCTAAAACAGCTGCACCGGTTGCTGCTGAAGAAGCAGTAGTAGTTGAAGATGAAGTTAAAGAAGCACCAGTTGCTGAAACTGAAGCTCCTGCAACTCCTGAAGCAGAAGAGAACGCTGAAAAAGGAATTTAATCTCCTTTTTTTTACATAAGAAAACGCCCTGTTCATTTGAGCAGGGCGTTTTTTTGTGATACGATTTTCTGGATTACATAGGATTGACGGGATTAGCTGTTAAGTAGCTATCTATTTAACCTGTATGTTAGCAATGTCTCCACATCTTCTACCTGCTCAAATTCGCATTTGTCCAGCAATCTGCGCGATGGCAGGTTATCTGCATAGGTATGCACAATGATAGCGTTTACAAATTGATGCGTGAATGCCCAGTTAATCATCGTTTGTAAAGCTTCTGTCGCGAAGCCTTTGTTGTGATGGTTGCCATCAATCATATAGCCTATCTCTGCTTCGCCATTATCATTAGGGTAGCCGGCGAAGCCCATGCCGCCCACCGATGTATTTGTGCTTTTAAGCACCAGTTCCCAATCGGTATACCACAGGTATTTTTCGGGGTATGCAAGGGTGTTGGGTAGCCAGAAGTTGTCGAGCGCATCTATGATTTCGGCATAGTAAAGGGGTTCGACAAGCATGAAAGACGGTGTTAGCCCGATAGAAATTTCCATGAGTGCACGGTCTTGCCTTAGCAACAAAAGCTGCTGGTGTGTTAACGGCATTAATTTTAACCGTTCCGATTCGATAAAAAACATTTGATTTGTTTGGAATTAAATAACAATAGTGAACCTGTTCTCTTTTTTAAAGCGAAGGGCAAGCTTTGAGTACAAAGCTTTTGTTATGCAATTCCAGGCGTAGTGATATGCCTGTTTGATGTGTTGAGTAACAGAGGCGTTTTGTTTGTTGGGATAAAGATGACGTATTAATTTGAAAATACCTATTCGGGAGATTTTTTTAGTATATGCAATTTTGCGTTAGGGGTAGCAGCGGGTACCGGCCAAGTGATTAAGACCTGTGCAGTATGAGCGGATGACCCGGCCGCAGGCAACGCCCGCAGGGTTCTATTGATAATGGCCTTTAAAGGAATAAATAATAATAATCTCATCAATCACTTCGTAAACGATGCGATGTTTAACATCAATTCGCCGTGACCATTTACCTGAATATGCATGTTTTAACGGCTCCGGTTTACCTATGCCGGTGAAAGGTGTTTCTTTGATGGAGGAGAGCAGCTGTTCGATTTTCTTTACAATATTCGATTGGCCGCTTTTTAAGAAAAATTTAATATCTTCTTTTGCTGCATCAGTTATTCTAAGTTCCATATATCAGCAGGTTCTATTTTAGTGGTTCGTCCTGCTTTAAATTCATCCTCACTTTTTTTCATTTTGTCAACAAACTCTTGATTGTACGGTCTATCCTTGATTTTTTCCGTTTTAAAGTCAACCTTAAGCGCTTTCATAATAGCCTTTAATGTTGCCAGCTGCTCTTTATCTTTGGGTAATACAATTAAAGTTTCCATATACAAATTTACATTTTATTAAATAAAATTCCGATTCCAGTTTTCAGCCCTTATACATTACCTTTTACCTTTMGTATTTCGCCTTTCACCTAAACAAATCTCAACTTTTCTGCCAACCTGTCACCACCTGCAATGACTTTTCTGACTTATAAATTGTCATCCTGACCATATGCCCTGCCAAATGCGTTTGGCACAAACGTTGTTAAATAGCTGTTGTAGTAAATTAATAAAATCAAGAAAAATCAATCATATGTCTAAAATAATTGGAATCGACTTAGGAACAACAAACTCCTGCGTAGCTGTAATGGAAGGTAATGAGCCTGTAGTTATAGCAAACAGCGAGGGCAAACGTACTACGCCGTCCGTAGTTGCTTTTATAGATAACGGCGAGCGTAAAGTTGGCGATCCTGCAAAACGTCAGGCAATCACTAACCCTACAAAAACCATTTCGTCTATCAAACGCTTTATGGGTAACCAGTTTAACGAGGTTACAAGTGAAGCTGCACGTGTACCTTATAAAGTAGTAAAAGGTGATAACAATACACCGCGTGTTGAAATTGGCGACCGTAAATACACTCCGCAAGAGATCTCTGCAATGATTCTTCAGAAAATGAAGAAAACTGCCGAAGACTTTTTAGGACATGAAGTTACCGAAGCCGTTATCACTGTACCAGCTTACTTTAACGATGCGCAGCGCCAGGCTACTAAAGAAGCCGGTGAAATTGCTGGTTTAAAAGTACGTCGTATTATTAACGAACCTACTGCTGCTGCCTTGGCTTATGGCTTTGATAAAGCGCACAAGGATATGAAAATTGCCGTATTTGATTGCGGTGGTGGTACACATGACGTATCAATCCTTGAATTAGGTGATGGCGTTTTTGAAGTAAAATCAACTGATGGTGATACACACTTAGGTGGTGATGACTTTGACCAGGTAATTATTGACTGGCTGGCTGATGAATTTAAAAGCGACGAAGGTATTGATCTGCGTAAAGATCCAATGGCTTTGCAACGTTTAAAAGAGTCTGCCGAAAAAGCTAAAATTGAGTTGTCAAGTTCTGCACAAACAGAAATTAACTTGCCATACATCACTGCTGCCGATGGTATGCCAAAGCACCTGGTTAAAACTTTAACCCGTGCTAAATTTGAGCAACTGGCTGATGGCCTTATTAAACGTACTATTGAGCCTTGCAGAACCGCGCTGAAAAACGCTGGTTACAGCACCTCTGATATCGATGAAGTTATCCTGGTAGGGGGCTCTACCCGTATACCTGCTATACAGGAAGCTGTTCAAAAATTCTTTGGTAAAACGCCTTCAAAAGGTGTTAATCCTGATGAAGTTGTTGCAATTGGTGCTGCTATTCAAGGTGGCGTGTTAACAGGTGAAGTTAAGGATGTGTTGTTGTTGGATGTTACCCCGCTTTCATTAGGTATTGAAACTATGGGTGGTGTAATGACAAAACTAATTGAGTCAAACACAACTATCCCAACAAAAAAATCTGAAACATTCTCAACTGCCAGCGATAGCCAGCCATCTGTTGAGATCCACATATTACAGGGTGAGCGCCCAATGGCTGCGGGTAACCGTACTATAGGCCGTTTCCATTTGGATGGTATTCCACCAGCACCTCGCGGTGTGCCACAAATTGAAGTAACCTTTGATATTGATGCCAACGGTATATTGCATGTATCTGCAAAAGATAAAGCAACCGGTAAAGAACAAAAGATCCGTATCGAAGCTTCTTCAGGCTTAACTGATGCCGAGATCAAGAAGATGAAAGACGAAGCAGAAGCTAACGCTGATGCCGACAAAAAAGCACGCGAAGAAGTTGAAAAACTGAATGGCGCTGATGCCCTGATCTTCTCTACAGAAAAACAATTGAAGGAGTATGGCGATAAAATATCTGCCGACAAGAAAGCTCCGATTGAAGCTGGTTTGACTAAGCTGAAAGAAGCTTATGCTGCTAAAGACTTTGATGCAATTGATGCTGCTCAAACTGAATTGAACGCTGCATGGGCTACTGCATCCGAAGAGATGTACAAAGCTGCAGGCGATGCTCAGCAAGGTGGTCAGCCGGAAGGTAACCCAGGTGCAGGTGCCCAGGATCATGGTGACACTGTAACTGATGTTGACTTTGAAGAAGTAAAAGACGAAAAAAACTAAGTTTTCGTAATTAAATACATTGTAAAGCCCGGTTGGATTATTTCAGCCGGGCTTTTTTGTGCGCTGAATATTTGGCATATTATAGGAGGCACCTACGGAGCCAAAATCCAATTTTTATTTACTATAAACACGTGGCTACGCTGTAGCCCGAAAGCAATTGTATATTTTGTCTTTTTCTGAGTCCAGGAAGTCAAACCACTCATGCAGTTTTCGGGCTACAGCGTAGCCACGTGTTTATAGGTTTAATAAAGAATACGATTTGGCTCCGTAGGTGCCCCCTACTATAAACGATGATTTGAAAACTATTCTATAAAATCAAACAAATACTTTTCCTCAAACGGAATATCAAACTTCTCTAATAACTTCAAATACTCCTGTTTGAACGTTCGTTTTTGATGATGGCTTTCCTGGTCAAGTACATACTTTACAACTGAGTCAATATGTGAATGTGAATAGGAAAATACGCCATAGCCTTCCTGCCAGCTGAGTTTTCCTTTAATCCAATTTTTGCTGTTAATAAACTCATTGCTTTCTACTTTGATCTCCTTCAAAAAATCAGAGATCAGGACGTTGGGTTTAAATCCTACAAAAATATGAATATGGTCGGGCATGCAATTGATAGCAAGCATTTTCGCTTTTCTACTTTGAACAAGAGAAGTAATATACTTATGCAATTCTTCTTTATTGTTTTTTGATACCAGGCTTTGTCTATCCTTTACAGCAAAAACAAACTGAAGATAAATTTGCGAGTAAGAGTTTGCCATCTACAACCTGATAAAATATTAACAACCAATTTATGTAAGATGGATTGTATTTCAAAGCTTCTTTTCCTTCAAATGCTTCTTTGTTTCAAAATAGGCGGATGTCCCTATCGATGAAATGATTTTTTCTGGTGTCTTTCAGAAATAATCTTATTTTTACTTTCCAAACAAAAGGCAAACAAATATCAATGTCAACAAAACCAATAGTATCGRGCCTGATGGCCTACGGCATGTCGGGCAGAATTTTTCATGCGCCGTTTTTAAGTACTAACCCCGGCTTTACTTTTAAGGCGGTTGTAGAACGCCATGAAAAAAAGGCGGCTAAAGTATATCCTGATGTAATTAGCTATAATACTGTGGATGAACTGCTAAATGATGCCGAAATTGAATTGATTGTTGTTAATACGCCAAATGATACCCACTTTGACTATGCCATGCGGGCACTTAATGCCGGTAAACATGTGCTGATAGAAAAGCCGGCAGCAGTTACTTCGGCAGAGGTGAAGGCGCTGTTTGACCAGGGCAGGAAGCTCGGCCTAAATGTGATGATCTACCATAACCGCAGGTATGATAGTGGGTTTATATCTGTAAAGAAAGTAATAGAAAGCGGCAGGCTTGGCGAATTGATAGAAGTGCATTTCAGGCTCGACAGGTACCGTATGCCTATAGGGGTAAAGCAATTCAAAGAAACTAAAGAAACGCCGGGTAATGGCTTAACTTACGACCTTGGGGCTCACCTGGTTGATAATGCAATCAGCATATTTGGCAAGCCGTTAAGCTATATCAAAACTACAGCTACACACAGGCCGGGATCGCAGGTAGACGATTATTTTAATATTCACCTGAGCTATCCAAACCAGTTAAACGTATACTTAACGTCGGGTTTGCTCATTGCCGAACACTTGCCTGGTTTTGTAATACATGGTACCCTGGGTAGCTTTGTAAAGCTACGTACCGATGTGCAGGAAGCGCAACTGGATACAGGCATGATGCCAACCGACGACGGTTTTGGCATAGAACCTGCAGGTAGCGAAGGTAAATTGGTGTTAATGGGGGCCGATAACGAGAAAACGGTGGAGTGGGTACCGTCAGATAGAGGTAATTATAACGGTTTATTTGATGCCGTGTATCATACTGTGAGAGAAAACGCGTTATTTCCCATAAGTGAGGAGCATATTGCCTGGCAGATAGAATTGCTCGAAAGCTAAAAATATTGTAACTATGCTTTAATGAAATATTACATTAATATAATGAAAAGAATATACTTGCTGCTATGCCTTATAGTTGCAGCCGGCTGCAGCCAGGCGCAAACCATGCCTGCAAATAGCAAAATTGCCCCATACCATATATTAACTACCGACAGTGTTTATGTTACACCTGCCGACTTGAAAAAGAACAAACCAGTAATGGTGATCTATTTTTCGCCGGATTGCAGCCACTGCCAGCGCCTGATGTATGATTTGAAACCGCAGCTGGATAAGCTTAAAGGCGTGCAGATAGTAATGATCACTTTTGTAAACCAGCTAAAGGCAATACAAGTATTTCAGCGTGATTTCGATTTGGCCAAATACCACAATATCATCATTGGTACCGAAGGATACACTTACGTAGTGCAGCGTTATTACCACGTACAAAATACGCCATATATTGCCATATACGACAAAAACGGGAAGCTTTTCCAGGCCTATGATAAAGTGCCAAAGATCCCGGTACTAATGGAAACGATTAAGAAAGTATAAGCTTTGGATGTGCAGATATGCAGATTTCAGATGTGCAGATGA
>NZ_JBFUKF010000213.1:0-8910 GCF_056400985.1 Mucilaginibacter sp. P4_G9
TTAACCAATTAAACAAATAAACCGGTTCAGGCCCGTTTTATCCTATCGAAAAATGAAACTAATGTTAAACTTCGCCTTATGCGGAATGGCAACTGCTTTATTATTATTTTTTTTAATACCCCGTTTGGAAGGCAGTTATCAACACAACTGCCTATACCAATACCTATATAAACCTTAAACGTAATGATAAATATATCTTCGTTTTACCCGGCTGTCTGACACTTTCACAAGCAATTAACCAATTTATTAATACAGGCAAATTTAAACGCCGCCAGTTTAACCATCTTTTTATGAAGAAAACTTTAAGTTATTTTTTATGCATCCTTGCAATCCCGGTATTGACAAGGTGCACGAAGCAACAAAACGCTTCTCCAGATGCTAAGCCGCTCGCTAAAACGAGCACCAAAAAGCTAACCGCCACCAGTTATCCGAGTTACAACACATCGCCACTTGCGCCCGATCAAACCGGCGTTGCCAGTACGGCAACTCAGCTTGCTGCAAAGTTCCAGTTAGGTTGGAACATTGGTAACACATTGGAGGCAATAGGCGGCGAAACAAACTGGGGCAACCCTATGGTAACCCAGGCGCTTATTGATCAGGTTAAAAGAAGCGGTTTCACCGCCGTCCGTATCCCTTGCAGCTGGGACCAGTTTTCTGATCAAACCACGGCCCAAATTCAGCAAACATGGCTTGATAGGGTGAAGCAAGTTGTCCAGTACTGCGTTAACGACGGTTTGTACGTAATATTAAATATACACTGGGATGGCGGATGGCTGGAGAACAATTGCACTACCAGCGCGCAGGCGGCAGTTAATGCCAAACAAAAGGCCTTTTGGGAGCAGATAGCTACCCAAATGCGTGGCTTTGACGAACATGTAATTTTTGCAAGCGCCAATGAACCCAATGTATCAGATGCTACAGGGATGGGGGTGCTGCTTTCCTATCATCAAACGTTTGTTAATGCGGTAAGATCAACCGGTGGGCACAACAGTTACCGGGTGCTGCTTATCCAGGGCCCGTCTACAAATATCGACAACTCAAATACTTTAATGAATACCCTTCCCACCGATCCGGCCGCCAACCGCCTGATGGTTGAAGTACACTATTACACTCCCTTTAATTTTGCCGGTTTAACCGCCGATGCAGACTGGGGCACTATGGCCTATTATTGGGGCAATGGATACCACTCTACAACCGATGCTTCACGAAATGCCACCTCGGGCGATGAGTCGGATGCTACTACAGAGTTTGCAAAGATGAAGGCGAAGTTCATTGATAAGGGTATTCCGGTGTTGTTGGGAGAATATGGAGCAATCCGTAGGCTACAAACTCTTTCGGGAGATGCGCTAACATTGCATGAGGCCGGCAGGGCATATTATATTAATTACGTTACACACCAGGCGTTGAAATACGGTTTGCTTCCATTTTATTTTGATGATGGATCGCAGGGAAATAATGCATTCAGACTTATTAACAGGCAAACCAACGGAGTTGCCGACCAGCAAGGTTTAGCCGCGGTGGTACAAGGCGCTCAAAACGGTACATCATCAACCATCCAGGTTGGGCAAGTTTACCAGATTTATAACAGGAACAGCTTTAAAGCCCTGGAAATTGCTGGCTGGGGTACTGCAAATCAAACGCCGGCCGGCCAATGGGAATATTTAGCCGGCGCAAACCAGCAATTTAAAGTTGAAGATGCCGGAGGCGGTTACTACCGGTTAACCCCTATGCATGCCACCGGAAAATGCCTGGAAATGTATGGCTTTGGTACCGGTAATGGCGGGCAGGTAGATTTATGGGATTACAACGGCGGTCCAAACCAAAAATGGTCGATTCAGATAACCGACAACGGATATTATAAAATTACCAATGCAAACAGCGGAAAAGTTTTGGATGTTGCAGCATCTTCGCTCAATAACGGTGGTGCACTTGAACAATGGACCAACTCCGGAGGCCGTAACCAACAATGGGGATTTGTGAAAATATAAGTTAAATACAAAGCAATCAACTAAGTTATTTCACAAAATTGCCAAAAATCTCTAATGCCTCCGTTTTAAATGAGGTGTTAGAGATTTTTCTTAATGTTAGATGCTGATGACTTAAGTAAGTTGAACCAAAAATGGGCGGAAGGTGCTGTTATATTTCACGGATGGATGTAACATTTTTAGGCCAACCATATATTTACAATGGAAATGTTGTTGATAGTGTTTTTTTGAAAAGTTTGAGCCTGTCGGTTCTCTCCGCATACGCTGGAAAGTTTTACCGGTTTCAATCAGATAACTACTTCCAAGACCTTCCCGGTTACTATTTACTGCTGTCAATAATAAGCTTTTTTTCCTTTAATCCAGCTGATGTAGCAGTTAAGGTGATGTTCCCGGTATGGCTTCCGTCCGACTGGACAATAACCTGGGCCAGGCCGCTAAATAGCTTTCTTTTCCACGGGGTGGCCGGCGCTTTAAACTGAATAACGCCAGGGTCCTGGTTAGGGTTATCCCAGGGATTTTTCTTTTTGATGGGCAAGGCAACAATCACGATGCTGTTTTTGCCCTGTTTTAAAAACGCCTTACTGATGATAAACAGATCCCCGTCTTTATGATAATCAACATTGGCAGCCAACAAATTTCCGTTAAAATATACCGACTGTTTACGACCAATACTTTTATAAAAAAAAGTGAGCGGCAACCGTGTTAAATCATCCGTTAAATTAATACTGCCGCGATAAACCCAGGCTTTTACGCTGGTATCGCTAATATTGGTAAACGCCTTTTTCCAGCTGCTATCGTCAAAGGTTTCGGTTGTTTCACTTTTATCGATGGTATCGGCTATAGGCAACTCTTTCAAACCCTCAACATGCATATTTACCATCGTTTCCAGATATTTATCAGGCTCAAGCGAGGTGGGATTGCCGTTACCTACTCCGATAATTCTGCCGGGGCCTTCAATCTTAAAACTTATTTCATTACTGGCATCGGGTACCGCCAATCCTTTTTTATCAGTCAGGCTAACCTTAATTACCACTACATCCTGCGCGTCGGCTTTTAGCCTGTTTTTATGGGCTTCAAGAGCGATAGCTTGTGGAGTACCTGTAGTTTGCATGGTCTCGGTTAATACCTGTTTATCACCGGTGTAACCGATGGCTTTTAATGTGCCGGAGGTGTAGGGAACGGTCCACTCCAGATGCCCGTTTTTGGCCATTGCTTTTTTGCCCTGGGATTTGCCATTTAAAAACAGTTCCACTTCATCGCAATTACTATAGGCCCAAACGTTTATGGGCTGGTTTTCTTTACCTTTCCAGTTCCAGTGCGGCAAAAGGTGCAGCACCGGCTTGCTGCCCCACCAGGCCTTTAGGTACCAGGCATCGTCCTTGGGGAAACCGCACTGATCGAGCATCCCAAAATATGATCCAATAGACGGCCAGGAATAGGGGGTAGGCTCGCCACGRTAATCAAAGCCCGTCCAGATGAACATGCCCGCCAAAAACGGCCGTTTGGCATAGTAATTCCATCCCTCTTCAATACTGTAGGCATTGGGCCTCGGCTTGGCATCGTAAGCAGATTTGTAATGGAGCGAATCGTTACTAAAGTAAACTCCACGGGTAGCAAAAGTCGATCCTTCCTCGGTGCCCCAGCCTTTTTGCTGCGGGAATTTCTGGTGCTGTGCATCGGGATTTTCCTGTGCTATGTAATTAAAGCCTATTAAATCCATCACAGCTGATAGGCCCTGGCCCCAGCCACCACTAAACGCCGCGGTTACTGCCCGGGTGGTATCCAGGCTTTTTACATAGGTCTGCATAGTGGCTGCAATGCGGGCGCCCGTTTCAGTGTTTTCAATGCCCCACTCCTCATTACCTACCGACCAGCTAATTACGCTTGGGTGGTTGCGGTCGCGGTAAATCATTTTTTTTAAATTGCCCAGGTGATAATCATCAACGCCCATCAAGCGATTTTCGTCAATCACCAGCATGCCCAAACTATCGCAGGCATCTAATAATTCGGGGGCAGGCAGGTTGTGCGAACAGCGGTACGCATTACTACCCATCTCCTTTAACCTGGCTATCCTGAAATATTGCAGTTCGTCGGGGATAGCTGTGCCTACACCCGCATGTTCCTGGTGGTTATTGGTGCCTTTTATCTCCAACCGTTTACCGTTTAAGTAAAACCCGGTATTGGCATCAAAACGCAGAGTACGTATACCAAAGCGAGTTACGTATTCGTCAACGGGTACATTATTTACCAAAATGGTGGTAACCAAACGGTGCAGGTAAGGCGTATCAACCGACCATAATTTAGGATGCGATATTTCAATTTCACTGCTGTACCCGCCAGTTTTAAAAGGTTGCAGGGTATGGCCATCAGTTTGTTTGGTAGCCAGCAAATGACCTTCGCGGTCGTAAACTTTTTGTACAATGGCAAAATTATCTGCCCTGGTATCGTAATTGCTTATATCGGTTTTAACCGTTAACTGCGCCTTGCCGTTRCCAACTCTGCTACTAACGAATGTACCGTTTGCAGCAACGTGCAGGGGCGATGTTTTATTTAACCACACATGCCTGTAAATACCAGCACCTTCATAAAACCAACCCTCTTCCATGATTGCATCTGCTCTTACAGCAATGGTATTATCGCCGCCGTAGTTTAAAAGCGGGGTAATATCGTATTCAAAACCGTTGTAGCCACTGAGCTCGGTACCCAGATAATGCCCGTTTACCCAAACGGTAGAGTTGCGAAAAACGCCATCAAAAGCAATGCTGATATGCCGACCGTAATCCTGCTTTGCTATCGTGAACTTTTTGCGGTACCAACCCACGCTGCTCTCCGGAAAGTTTCGGCCCAGGGCTTTAAAACCATGGCTAAAACTGGCTTTTTCGCTAAAATCCAACTCAACGGCCCAATCATGCGGCAAATCAAGCTTACGCCAGGTCCTGTCGTCAAAATCAGCAGCGGCGGCACCATCGCCATAGCCCGCTTTGGCAAAATAGGAGAAATAGCCCGTGCCGCTGTTAAAATCTTTAGCGGTATCAAACGGATGGCCATAGGCGAACCGCCAGCCGGTATCTATACAAATATGCGCTCTTGATTTTTGCCCGCTGCCGGTGGTTTGTGCGACTACAATTAACGGACAAATAAATATCAGCAGCAAAAGGCGTAATGTTTTCATATAGAATTTAATAAGTACTAATTTGGGGCTCGGACTTGATAATATGCCGCTAAAATAAATGTTAAAAATACAGCTATCTAAAAAAAATACCCCCTGTGAAACTATTTGAGCATATTTTGCTAAAATAGTATCAATATGTAAAATAGTTGCAAAGCAAAAGCAAGTATTCACAAAAAAAGCTGCCATATCCCAAACTTTGTGGCAACTGGAAAAGCACCCGCTTCAGAGGCTGCTTTTTTATTAACTATTAACTTATCTTATAAGAATGATTGAAGACTTTTACTCTTTTTATTAAAATTTATTGAGGATGCATTTTATGGTAAACAGCTAATCCAGCATCCAGGAATTTCATATAACTGGCTGTATTAAAATCCGCGCCTTGTGGTGAAACAAGTGTCTGTTCATTATTAGGATCGAGCAATACATATAAGGGTTGGGAATTGGCTTCGAATTTACTGGTCTGCAAAAAGTGGCCTTCTTGCTTGATCCTCTTTTTGGGGGGGGTATAACAAAAAAAACCCTTAAATCATTGATTTAAGGGCTTAATGAAGCGTTTGACATCAGCTTCAGTACTCAGAGCGGGAATCGAACCCGCACTCCGTTTACGGGAACAGGATTTTAAGTCCTGCGTGTCTACCAGTTCCACCATCTGAGCAGGTGAGTAACCTTTTAAAAATAAAACCCTTCTTTTGATGGAAGGGCTTTGAGCGAAAGACGAGATTCGAACTCGCGACCCCGACCTTGGCAAGGTCGTGCTCTACCAACTGAGCTACTTTCGCATTGGTGTTTTTCCTGCTTTGAGTTGCTTTGCGGTTAACCGTTTGCCTATCTCGTTTGCGGGAGTGCAAATATAGACAGAAAAGCATACTCTGCAAGGGAAATTTTCACTTTTTTTTAAATAGTTTATAAGTCGCTGGCTTTCAAAACGTCAGCAATGATGTCGGCCTCGTATCCCCGGCTCGTGGCGTACTGTTGAAGTTTATACCGACGCTTAAGTTGATTTTTTTCGATGAGAGTGTTAGCCTTTTTATCCAATAACCTTGTTAAGGCAGCCAGGTAATCATCCAAATCAATAGTTAAAAGTGCTTTTTTTATCAGTATATCGGGTACCCGCTTTAGTTTAAGGCCTTGTTTTATCTTTATCCTGCCCCAGGCTTTCTGGCTAAACTTCCCCTTTGTATAGGCTTTGGCAAAGCGGTCTTCGTTTAAAAAATTTCCTTCTATCAGCTGGCTTATTACTTGCTCAACAGCGTCGGGCCATAATCCCCATTCATAAAGCCTGTCGCGTACTTCCTGTTGCGATCGTTCCTGGTAGGCACAAAAATGTTCGGCTTTAGCCAGTGCTGCTTTAGGGTCGGTGATCTTGATTTTTTTAGGGCCATCCATCAGAAACCAAAATTCGTTAAAAAATCTTCTATTGTTAGATTAATATAAGCAAATTCGTACCATGTTTAGCAACCAATACCCCATAACCCAGGTAAAGGAAATTATTAATGCCGGCGGTAATATTGTAAAGGAATATATAATTAGTATACTGTTTACCGATAGCCGGCGGATAAATAATCCTGCCGAGGGTTTGTTTTTCGCTTTAAGTGGCAGGCGTAACGGGCACGAGTTTGTTGCCGAGGCCTACGCGGCAGGTGTACGTAATTTTGTGGTAGAGCATGGCCCGGAGTTTAATCTGCCCGGGGCCAATTTTTTAATAGTGGCCAATCCTTTAGTCGCTTTGCAGGCTTTAGCCGCTTACCATCGTAACAAGTTTAATCTGCAGGTGATAGGCATAACCGGGAGCAACGGTAAAACTATAGTGAAAGAATGGCTGTATCAGTTGCTGGTAGCCGATAAGAATATTGTGCGCAACCCCAAAAGCTATAACTCCCAAATTGGCGTGCCACTTTCGGTATGGCAAATAACCAGCCGGAACGATCTGGGTATTTTTGAGGCGGGTATTTCTACCATTAACGAAATGGATAGGCTGGAGGCCATTATTAAGCCCCAGGTAGGCGTACTAACCCATATTGGCACCGCGCATGATGAAGGTTTTAGTAATCTGCGGCAAAAAGTACTTGAAAAATTGCAACTGTTTAAAAACTGTGAAAAGCTTATTTATAATTACGATCAGCTGATGGAATACCAGGCTGATATTACAGCCAAAGAAACATTTACCTGGAGCCGCAAATTTAACCAGGCCGATTTGTATGTTTTTAGCGAGACCGCGATATCAAAAAACTATTATATGCGGGCTTATTACCAAAACCGGGAAATAGAATGCCTTATTCCTTTTTCCGACCAGGCATCTATAGAAAATGCCGTTGTTTGCTGGGCAACTTTGTTGGCGCTGGGTTATAGCGCGGTTGAAGCCGATAAGCGGATAGAGCGCCTTACCCCGGTTAGTATGCGGCTGGAGCTAAAGAACGGGGTAAACAACTGTTCGGTAATTGACGACTCCTACAATTCTGATCTGCAATCGCTGGAGATAGCGCTTAATTTCCTGGGGCAGCAAAATCAACACCAAAAAAAGACCCTTATCCTGTCAGATATCTATCAGTCTGGATTACAACAGGACGTGTTGTACCACCACGTGGCAGATCTTATCAGTAGTAAAGAGGTTGATAAATTTATTGGAGTGGGGGAGGCGTTGATGGCCCATCAAGCCTATTTCAATATAGTAGAGCAGCACTTTTTTAAGGATACCGCAACAATGCTGCAGCAACTGAAACAACTTGATTTTAAAGAAGAAACCATCCTGATTAAGGGCTCGCGCAGTTTTGAGTTTGAGCGGATTAGCCGGGTATTGGCGCAAAAGGCCCATGAAACTGTGCTGGAGATCAACCTGAATACGTTGCTCAGTAATCTTAATTTTTATAAATCTAAATTAAAACCAGGTGTAAAAGTGATGGCCATGGTTAAGGCATTCAGCTATGGCAGCGGCACTTTTGAGGTAGCCAATATGCTGCAATACAATAAGGTTGATTATTTGGCAGTGGCTTATATTGATGAGGGCGTTGCCCTGCGGCAAGCAGGTATTAACCTGCCGGTAATGGTGCTTAATCCCGAAGTTTCGGCGTTTGATAAACTTATTGAGTATAAGCTGGAACCGGTAATATATAGTTTTGGCCTGCTTGATGATTTTGTAGGATATGCCTTAGGCCGAAATATTATAAATTACCCGGTACATATCAAAATAGATACAGGGATGCACCGCCTCGGTTTCGAAAATCATGATATTGAAACCCTTTGCGATATGCTGGAAGAGAACCGCTATATCCGTATCCAGTCGGTATTTTCACACCTGGTGGCAAGCGAAGCGGCAAAGCATGATGAATTTACCAAAACCCAGGTAAAACGCTTTGAAAAAGCTTTTAAAGAGATAGAGAAAACGCTGAATTATAAGGTGATTAAGCACTTATGTAATACTGCGGGCATCATTCGCTGGCCTTCTGCCCAATATGATATGGTTAGGCTGGGGATTGGTTTATACGGAATTGATTCGGCAGTGCCTGCCGCGGATAATGCCTTGCAGCCTATTGCCAGTTTAAAAACAAGTATAGCACAGGTAAAAAAAATCAAAGGCGGAGATACCATCAGCTATGGCAGGAGCGGTAAATTAACAAAAGACGGAAAAATAGCCACCGTTCGCATTGGTTATGCCGATGGCTACCTGCGCGCATTTGGCAACGGCATAGGTAAAATGCTGGTGAAAGGCAGGTTGGTACCAACAGTTGGTAACATCACCATGGATATGTGTATGCT
>NZ_JBFUKF010000214.1:0-8894 GCF_056400985.1 Mucilaginibacter sp. P4_G9
GCCGTCATTATTGTAATCGGCAGATGTTACCCCCTTCACAAAATCGTTAATTTGGCAATTGGCCTTTTGAGCCATTTCTTTAAAAGTACCATCATGACTATTCATATAAAGTGCCGACGGATGGTTGCTGTTAGGGTCGGTTCCGCCATGGCTTTCCATCCCGATAAAAACATCAAGCCAGCCATCGTTATTGAAATCGGCCCACACAGCAGTTTGCGTAGGATGCATAAATTTGAGGCCGGCTGCAATGGTAACGTCGGTAAACCTGCCATTGCCGTTGTTTTTAAGCAACGAACTTGGCTGGTTGCCAAAACCATCCCGAAGCCAGCCTCCCCGCATTATAAAAATATCAGGCCGGCCATCGTTGTTATAATCGGTTTGTTCAATATTAAGACCGCCAACCACGTCTTGCAAGCCACTTTGAGTGGTGCGGTCGCTGAAGGTGCCATCACCGTTGTTATGAAAATAGTGCATGTGATCTTGCAGATCCATTCCTGTAGTAATAATGTCTATATAACCGTCGCCGTCAAAATCATCGGCTATGGAGCCGCCCGCCCTGCTATTCAGGTTTATACCAACATTTGCTGCTACATCTGTAAATGGCTTCACTTTATATGGCCCATCGTCGGCATTTAAATTAGGGATCAAATATTGGGCAGGAACTTGATCTGGATAACGACCTAATGTCATATAAGCTACATTTAACAGCCACCGTGACTGGGCATCGTGGGAGTTACTTTTCAAAATATTTTCCAGTGTTTCAATTGCTTGCAGCGATCCTGTTTGAGCTTGATGTATGCCCGCTCCTTTAATAGGGAATATGCACGATGAGCCGTTATGGCCGAGCATACAATTGGCACGTTCTCCCAAACGCATATAGGCTACTGCCTGATCGGGTTTTATATTTACGGGGTTCATGTAAGGTGGCAGCTTTGAAATTTTTGCGTATATATCAACAGCCTGCTGTTCATGACCTTCCTGTAATTCAAACAAAGCTTTTTTTGTCAACAATTGAACATCATAGTTTGGAGAATCAGCCTTTAACAGCGAATCGCAGGCAGCAAGCCGGGCATCAGAACTAAAAATATTTTGAGGATTATAATTTCGCTTTTTGAGCTGTTGCAGCAAGTCTGCCATTTTCATCGGGGCGTGTGGCTTACATGATATTATTAAACCACAAATACCTAAAGCAAAAAAACCGGTCATTCTTGCAAATCGTGATAACATGATAAATTATTAAAAAATCGATACGGATTGCTGTTCCTAATCTATGAATGGCTACCAGACGTATTTCACCTGTAAAACCAATCGAAATACAAACAAATTACAGCCGATAACACAGGTTAAGAAACCATTACCAAAGATAAACAGCTATGATACCTTCAAACACAACGTTTGTTTATATTCATATAACATCTGTATAAACTTCGTGAACTCTTTCGATATTCCCGGGGAACAACAGCGAAATCATGTTCATAAATTCGACAGGGCGCTTGATCTGTCGTTCATTAATACCGTAGTTAAAAATTAACCACAGACCAGTAGGCCTTTTTGCGTTGCCTGTTTTCGTCAAACAATAAAGGATAGGCTTTGATAACCGCACGGGGCGTATTTAAGCCTGCGCCAGCCCCGCCCATTACCCCGCCGCCTCTCCCATCCAACCAGCTGTATCTGTCAGATACATTCCAGAAAGTAACACTTGTTATAAACTTTTTATATTGCCTGAAAATTTCGAACGCCATTTTGTATTGCGCTATTTGCCTCGCTTCCAATTCCGGTGTATAACCCGGATCAATTGTTGGCTGCATAGTGGTGGCCTGGGCCGTTGGTTTTGGTAAGCGGATGGTAATATCCAATTCGGTAAATTGCACTTTTAAACCCAGCGAAGTTACTTCATCCAAAGCCTTGCGCAATTCGTCGGGTGATGGGTCATTCAACTTCCAATGCGCCTGCATGCCCACCCCATCAATCGGCACGTGGTCCTCAATCAATTTTTTCAACAATTTATATATCTTTTCTCTCTTTACCGGATGTTCGCTGTTATAATCATTGTAGTATAGCTTGGCCTGCGGATCGGCTTCATGCGCATATTTAAAGGCCGCCGCTATAAAGTCGGGGCCATTGCATATTTTGTACCAGTTGCTTTTACGATATATCTGCGTTGTATCATCGCTGTCATCAACGGCCTCATTAACCACATCCCAGGCATAAATTTTCCCTTTATATCTTCCTGCAACAGCAAAAATATGTTCCCTTAAACGCTGTAACAGCAATTCTTTGGTAACCGGCCCTCCGTTTGGCCCCTTAAACATCCATGCAGCTTCCTGATTGTGCCAGCATAAGTTGTGCCCGCGTATTTTAATATGATGGCTCACTGCAAAGTCAACAATTTTATCGGCATTTTTCCAATTGTAAACGTCTTCTGATGGATGTATCGGCCCCATCTTCATATCGTTCTCGGGCGTTATACTGTTAAATTCCCTGACAATTAATGCAGAATCAGGACCACGCAAGGATGCCATACTACCCGCTACACCCATTGGAAAATAGTTTTTATAATAATCTTTTAAACCCTTATCCGGATGATCGGCAATAGTACCTGTCTGGAATGATGAAGCCACCTGATGTTTTGGTGTACATTGAACAAACGATAAAATAATAAAAGCAATTGCCGGGAGCAGGATACCCCGATTAGTTTTTTTATTGACAGTTGAAAAATTCATGGATCATTAATGTTTTTATTGAAAATGTTTACTGTGTATACATCGCCAAGGGTTGTTCATCTTTAACGGGTTAAAGTTTAACGGTGTCTTTAAGCTTGTAACCCAACAAGGAAAGCATCGCCTCACCATATCGTTTTCCTAATAACCTGTATCCCTCGGCAGTAAAATGCAAATGATCGGAGGAGCAGGCGCAACCTGCAGAAGAAATAACGTATGAATTAGCAACTGTTTGAGGCAGCGTTGCAATAATCTTGTTCATGTTAGCGCAAGCACCTCCCTGGTCAGCATTTACTAACTCGCCTGCAAGTAAAGGCACTTTTTTAGACTTCAGGTTTAAATCCCTGATCAAATTATCATAAATTCCCTTTACTTTTCTTGTCCATAGCGTATCGTTAGGATTCGATTCTCCCTGGTGTAACAAAACACCTTTAATTATACCTGATTTTTGAGCTAATCTGGCCAGTTCTATCAACCTAGCGTAGGGGTTCCCACCATATTCAGCCACTATACCTTTCATCCAGCCGGGGGCCGTTGCAAGATATGATTGATAACTATCCTTTTCAAAAACTTCGATTTTGGCACCGGCGACAGAGACATTTATAATGCCGACCCTTATTTTTTCGGGAAGGTTAGCCACCAAAGTCCGGCCGAAATAATCTGCCGGTGTTAAACCCGTTTTGCACCTCACCAATGGCGATACGGCCGTATACCAAGTATCTTTTATCCGGCCTCTGTCTGCACAATCGACAGCCTGTAACATCCGGAACCTGCTATCAACAGCGGTAGTATCCTCGGCTTCAATTCTCGCATTACCCTCCATATTTGACTGGCCAAAGCAGATAAATATGTAAAAATTCTTGTCTTGCGAAAAACTTTTCAGACTCAACAATATGAGGCATGTCACCGCCATTAATCTAAGCTTCATTTTCATGTTTGACCTCAATTTTTGAATATCAGGCTTGCAAACTGGTTTAAGGAGCGCCTCCAGGATTGCCACTCATGTGCAGTGCCCGGCGATTCGTAAAACACCTGCTTAATGCCAGCCTTTTCAAGCGCCTCGTGAAAGCCCTTTACTGTGGTTTGCATCCTTTCCGGCTCGGTAGTTCCAACACTTAAATAGAGCACCTTAACTTTTTTGTTAAAGTCATTTGCATCGGCAAATACGCCATTGTACATTTTAGTAATATCGGTGCCTGGCTGCATGAAGCCCGCGCCGCTAAAACCTCCCACATAGGCAAACTTGTCAAGGTTGGTCATGGTARTTTGAAAGGTTTGAAACCCGCCCATTGAAAGCCCTGCCATAGCACGGTGATCGCGATCAGCAAGCGTTCTGAATTTTGCATCAACCATCGGGATAATTCCCTTTACAAGCACATCCGGAAAAACATTGCCCGCCATGCTCATTCCCCGGGGCGTGCTGGTTACCGGCTGTGTTGGATCTGTGGCATATCCCCTATCCATAACAACTATCATAGGCGTTGCCTGTTTCCCGGCAAACAAGTTGTCCAATATAAAATTCATTTTACCTTGTGCAGGCCAGCCGGTTTCGTCTTCGCCCGAACCATGTTGTAAGTAAAGTACCGGATATCTCTTTTCGGTTTGTATATCATAACCGGGGGGCGTGTATACGTTTGCCCGCCTCCATGCCTTTGTTATGTTTGAATAGTAGTTTACTGAACGCACTTCGCCATGAGGTACGTCCTTTATTGTATAAAAATCGCCTTCCGGATCAGGAATATCAATACCACTTGCCATTCTCCCCATACCGTAAAAAGTTTGACTGGCGGGGTCGACAACGGATACGCCATCAATTATCAAAGAATAGTAATGGAATCCTAATACAATTGGGTCGGTAGTAACTGTCCAATACCCCCCGGTGTCCTTAGTCATTGGGTATTTTTTCAATAGGTCAATCTGAACACTCTTCGCCTCCGGTGCCTTTACACGAAAAAAAACTGTATTGTCTGGAAATATTTGCGGGAACTTTACGCCCGGAATATTAGTGGGCGCCGGTATACCTACTTCCTTATAAGAATATTCGGGGAATGTGGAAACATTTACTGGCTTAAAAATCAGTTGTGAAAACATATACAAGCCGTTTTTCCAAACCTTAAAGTTATGAACACCCGGCTCTATATAGTAGATATGTGGCACTTTTTTCTCTGCCAGGTAATCGTGAGTTCGTTTGCTGAATGCGATTAGCCCGTCGCTTGATCCACATGATATCCAAAGTAATTTTAGCTTACTTTTTACCGCTTCGGGGTTGGGCAGCAACTCTTCAGGCTTTTTGGTATTAGGCGCTGAAGAAAAACCACCAACCCATGAAAATACGTCGAGGTTTCCCAAGCCGAAATTTAATGATTGCCCCCCGCCCATTGAAAGGCCGGCCACTGCCCTGTGGTCTTTATCAGTATATACGCGGTATTTACTATCAATAAATGGTATCAGATCGTTCAGCAGATCTTTTTCAAAAACGGCAAATCCTTGTACCTTATCGGGTGCCATTATATTTCCCGTAGCGCGGTCATCCTTTATAGCCCTACCATTCGGCAACACTACTATCATGGGTACAATTTTACCTTGTGCATAAAGGTTATCCAATATAACCTGGGGACTACCGCCGTTATACCATTCTTTTTCATCGCCACCAATACCATGCAAAAGATACAACACGGGATATTTTTTGCTTTTAGAATATCCGGGAGGCGTATAAATAAGCGCACGGCGGGTATTCCCCACGGTTTTTGATTGATAAGTGACGGTATCAATTTTGCCATGCGGAATATCTGTACGAAACACATCAAAACCGGCTCTTGCCTGGTTGACTATATCTTGTGCGTAAACTGGTATGCTAAACAAAAGAACGGCACATGCCGCAAAAAAAAATCGCTTAAAATATTTTAATCTGTTCATTGTTAATATTTTTATAGGTAAATAAATTGTCAGTTGGTTTGTGGTTGTATTAGCTGGTATTTGCCGCTCAGGTGCATCAGGCTGAATAAATACAACAAGCCGTCATAATATGGATCGAAATATCCATCTGCATAAGGCTCAAGCTTAGCGTTCCAAAGAGGCTTAACGAAATCGAATTTTGTATCATCGGCTATCATTAGCGAGGCCGCGGCAGAGGTAGCCACCAATCCCAATGAATGCCTTAATTTTCTAACTCCTCCTGCGGGTAGAATAAAGGCAGGCGTGGATCCATCTGTATTAAACTGATCCTGGAAATCATTTATTCCCTTTGATCGTAAAAAGTTTTGAAAGCGCTTCGCATAATTTTGCTGCCACTTTTTGTCTTTCCCGAACCACACATAATCCATTGCGATGTTCATTGGTACCCGCCAGGAGTCGAAACGAAAAGCCGACTGCATTMGCTTTCCGCCGAGTGATTTACCATTAAAATCTGTGTTATCAGGGTTGAGTGCTGTAACGGGATCGCAGGCCCTGTGTAAAAACGCTCTTGCGGTATCTGCACAGTCCCGGTAAAATTGTTCATGGCCGTCTTTTGCATAAAGCGCCCATACTTCGTAAAACGAAGGCAAATGATAGGAAGGGTCGGTCCATCCATATCCGGCACCTTCGGGCACAAAGGAAATTTGTCTCGCCGCAATGTTTATTAAAGGATGAACATTCCCGGTACCGTCTTTTTTCCACATGGCATCCAGTATTCTCCTGGCCTCGCCATAATAATCAATACCTGTACTATTTCCCCATCGGTTGGAGGCAAAAAGCAAGTCGGTGATATAATATAATTCTCCGTCGGATGCAGAACCTTCCGAATTATGCTTCATCGTTTGAGGATTAATGCTCCAGGCAAAATAACCTTCGCTTGGTCCGTCCTGGTGTTGAAGATATTTTTTTGACCAACGCCATATACGGTCAAAAACATCTTTTTTATTAAGCTGCACAGCGATCATCATACCATATGAAAGGCCCTCGGTTCTGGCATCGTGGTTTTTCACATCAGACACATATGCCATTGAATCGCCCACCTCGAAATAAACTTTGTTGGGGCCTTCAAACACATCATGATAAGCCATCGCGACTTTAATGTTGATATCACCCTTGTTATATCCCGCTTCATGAAAAAGATTCGGATAAATGCCGGAAGCAAAGGCCCCTTTACCCGGCACCTTTTTTAAAACTTTCTGACTTTGACTATTTGCCAAAGCAGGCAGCAAAGCAACTATTACATACAATAACACTATTTTTTTCATACTCACGTTGTGGTTTAATAAAGATTTTGTCTAACTATTTTTCTCATGGGGTTAATAACTAAAAGCAACCTTACTTACCAGGAAACCTGATGCTTTTAATAAAGATAGCTTGTGGAATGCCAGCAGGATACCGCACAAAAACGTCATGTTGCCCAGTAACATTTTTAAGCCGCTCGCTGAATGTTTTATATTTACCGCTGCCAGTAGCATTTAGCGGTATTGTGGCTATCAATTTACCGGTCCGAAGATCATCCAGCCAAATTTGAAGCCTGCCTTTGCGTTTTGAGGAAGCAACTACCTGGACCGAAGACGGCGACTGACTTCCGATTTCCACACCGGATATCATAAACCATCCGCCATACAAAGATGTATTGGTTACCATTTTCCACTTCCCTTTATTAACAGTTGTTATTCCATAGTAATTACGATAGCCTGCTGCAGGTAATAAGGAGGTCCCGTCTTTGCAAATAAAACGATCAAAGTCTGCAGGCCTGCCCTCTGCAAATAACCCTACACTTGTCCCTACCCATGAATTAAAATTTGGTTGGGTTTCATCAACTTTAACCGCGTTAATTGGCCGGCCTAAAGAAATCCAGGCTTTTCCGTCGCCGCTATAATATCCGGTTAGCTTGTGGCCGTTTCTTTCCAGTTTAAGCCAAACGATGTTTCCGAAGATGTTTGGGGCGCTCCGAGTCGCGGTGTCCATTGTAAAAACAATTTTCCTTCCATTGTTGTAACCGCTGTAAAGCCTCACCACCACCGCCTGGTTTCCGTTAGTAAGATAAATACCAGCCTTAACGCTGTCATTGGTTGCACGCAGGTCAACCTTTGTAACAGCAGAATAATAGTGGTCCGTTTCCTTTTGAACAAGGTGTGTTCGGGCAGAATCGGGCGTAAGCCTTATCCATCCCCTCCGCGCGGTAAGCGAATAAGAGGCTGACGCTTTTTTGGTGAGGAAATGCCAATTCAGGCTTAATTCACCGCTATCAAAATAATCTGTTTTCACACTTGTCCATGAAATACCCGACTGTGGCAGGTTCGGTTTCAAGATAGGTGAGGCGGTTGGCGCCATGCCCCAGGGCCTGTCGCCCTCCCATGTTACGGGATAAAGAGCGGTTTGGCGTCCGGCACCTGACCAATCGTCGCCGTCGTACTTCTCATAGCTCTGTCCGATAGTCCACCAGGTGCCATCGGCTAATTGAACGGGAGCTGAAATGTGGTTAGGACGACGAAAACCTGTCTTACTATCGGTAACCGGTTTAAAAAAATCACCCAGCCTTTCCCATTTTGTCGAATCGCCTGTCAATGATCTTCCTCTTAAAACATATTGTCCGCCTGTAACATCACCAGCCGGAAAGTAATAATAATAGCCATTGCGTTTACACATTACGGGGCCTTCTGCCCAGCTATACTGTAGCTTTGCGTTTACCCAGTCGAGATTAATCACACTTTCTGTTAATTGCCCATCCTTACCCAAGGCTTGCAAACGATTAACTTTTTGACCGTTTTTTATCACCATATACGGTTTTCCGTCATCATCCACAAAAATTGAGTTGTCATAACCAAGATTACCTGTTTCAGGATTAGACTTTACTTGTACGGGACTTGACCACGGCCCTTTAGGGGAGCTTGCCTTACAAAACCACTGCCCTCCGGCCGAAAAATATATCCAGTAGGAGCCGTAAAAATAGGTTATGGCACCCTGCCAGATCCCGGCTGAAGGCCGGTCATTAACCCAGGCCGCTTTTGATGATGGGAGCACTCTGCTTATTACTTCCCAATGAACAAGATCTTTTGAGTGATAAATGGGCAGATAGGGATTAAAATGAAAGGAAGATCCGCAGTGATAAAAATCATCTCCCACTTTAAGTAAGGTGGGGTCCGGGTGGTCGCCAGGTAAAACTGGATTCACATAGGTGTTAACTGTTTGATAAAACACAGCGGAATCTGGCAT
>NZ_JBFUKF010000215.1:0-8812 GCF_056400985.1 Mucilaginibacter sp. P4_G9
CTGTCGGTATTCGCGTTTAATATACTGGTTAACATCATCAAAATTGGTAACCTTCATTGCCGAATTATCCCACACTAATTTTATGTGACCTCCTTTAAGTTCATGGCCGCGCACAGCCAGGTTGGCCATTAACAAAGCCTCGGTAAGCGGGCCGGCTTTCTCAAATGATGAACTCAGTTCAGTTTTACCGTAACCAGCCAAACAACCTTCAACCCATTGTGCATAGTGCCCGTTGGATCCACCGGGCACGCGCTGCCATTTTTGAGGTGCTTTGGCTGTTTTAGTACGTTCAGTTGGTAACAGTAATGGTTCTTCAGAGTAGGTGCTGGCTATCATTTTACCTTTTGTGCCAATAAATAATGATCCGTTACCATCGTCGCCAAATTTTTCATTTGGTAATAATTCTGCCGGTCTTTCGGGTTGTATACCACCATCCATCCAGTGCAGGGTAACCTCACCTTTTGTTTTATCGGTTTTAGGGAAAGTTAAGGTAATATGGCTTGATGGAGGGCAGCTTTCAGGGAAATGCCCTTCTTTARACTCATCAACATACACACTACCTACACTTGCCTGTACATCCTTGGCATATTGTAAGCCCAATACCCTAAAAGGTGCTTCTACCAGGTGGCAGCCCATATCGCCAAGTGCGCCGGTACCATAATCCCACCATCCGCGCCAGTTAAACGGTACAAGTTTATCTACATAATCTTTTTTGGGTGCAGTGCCCAACCACAGATCCCAATCTAATTCTTTAGGAATATTTGGCTGCGGTGCAGGCCATTGAATGCCCTGCGGCCATACCGGGCGATTTGTCCAGCAGTAAACAGTATGTACATCACCAATCAGGTCGGCATCGTACCATTCAGAAAGTAAACGGGTACCATCGTTTGATGATCCCTGGTTACCCATTTGTGTAACTACTTTATATTTTTTAGCTGCTTCGGTTAATAAACGGGCTTCCCAAATATCGTGCGTCAATGGCTTTTGCACGTAAACATGCTTACCCAACTGCATGGCGCGATAAGTAATGATGGCGTGGTTATGATCGGGGGTTGAAACAGATACGGCATCAAAGTGTTTATGTTCCTTATCAAACATCTCGCGCCAGTCTTTATAATATTTTGCTTTTGGAAAATCGGCACGTGATTTTGCTGCACGCCTGTCGTCAACATCGCACAGAAAAGCTATCTCTGCCTTTCCGCTTTTGTAAAAGTTAGCAATGTCGCTTTGGCCTTTACCGCCCGCGCCAACACCGGCAATCAGCAATTTATCACTTGGCGCAACAAAACCTTTTCCGCCCAACACAAACCGCGGAACAATCATAAAACTTGCGGCAGCTATCGAACTGGTTTTAATAAAATCCCGCCTCGATGGGTTGGGGGCAACGTTATCTTTTTCTTCAGACATAGGTAGTGTATTTGATGTTTTTGTTAGATCTCGTTTTTCTTCAAAGCATCAACAGCATAGTTGGCAGCACGGGCTGTTAACGCCATATAAGTAAGTGACGGGTTTTGGCAAGCAGCCGATGTCATACATGAACCATCGGTAACAAATACGTTTTTGGCATCCCAAACCTGGTTCCACTGGTTAAGTACCGATGTTTTTGGATCGCGGCCCATACGTGCCGTACCCATTTCATGAATACCGCGGCCTAAATACGGATTAGAGCTGTGAGTTTGCACATCCTTAGCTCCGGCTGCTTCCAGTAGTTCTTTAGCATCCTTTTCTATCTCAATGCGCATCTTTAACTCGTTCGCCTTCAATTCGGCATCAATAGCTACAACAGACAGGCCCCACTTATCTTTTTTAGTTTTATCAATGGTAACCTTATTATCATGGTATGGCAATGTTTCACCAAAACCTCCCATGCCTATTTGCCATGAACCTGGTTCGCTGATGGCATCTTTATATGCGCCGCCAATGTTTAGTTCGGCAATATCCCTGCTCCAGCCTTCGCGGCTTGCAGCGCCCTGGTAACCAAAGCCACGGATGTAATCACGCTTTTCGCCATTAAGGTTACGGAAACGCGGAATATAAAAACCATTTGCACGCCTGCCGAAATAATATTTATCCTCGTACCCTTCTATTCTGCCCGATGCACCAACTCCCAGGTGATGATCCATCAGGTTATGGCCAAGCTCGCCGCTGCTGCTGCCTAAACCGCCATCCCAAACATCAGTTGCCGAGTTCATTAATATCCAGGCCGAATTTATGGTTGAAGCGTTAAGGAATACAACCTTAGCAAAATACTCATAGGTTTGGTTAGTTTCGGCATCCAATACCTCAACTCCTTTTGCCTTTTTAGTATCCTTATCGTACAATATTTTGGTAACTATAGACCATGGGCGAACTGTTAAGTTCCCGGTAGCCATAGCGGCAGGTAATGTGGCCGACTGCGTGCTAAAATACGCCCCGAAAGGACAGCCCAACCAACATTTATTACGATACTGGCAGTTTGTACGATCGTTATGCGGCAGGGTGATATTGGCTGTACGGCCAATAATCAGCGGGCGCAGATCCTTATAATATTCTTTTAAACGTTTTGCAACGTCTTTTTCAACTACGTTTAAATCCATTGGCGGCATAAAATCACCATCGGGTAATATGGAAAGACCGTCTTTATTACCGGAGATGCCTGCAAATTTCTCTGCATAGCTATACCATGGTGCAATGTCTTTATAACGAATAGGCCAATCAACAGCGATACCATCTTTTAAGTTGGCTTCAAAATCAACATCGGCCCAGCGGTATGATTGCCTGCCCCACATTAATGAGCGGCCACCTACATGATAACCACGAAACCAATCGAACCTTTTTGTTTCGGTATAAGGGCTATCTTTATCACTTGCCCAATAATCAAGGTTGACTTCGTTCAAGGGATAATCGCGTTTTAACACCGGATAATCCTCAATCATTTTTTGTGTACGGCCACCCCTGTGCGGAAATTCCCAGGGATCTTTATTAGCGTTCACATAGTCTTTTATATGCTTGATGTCACGGCCGCGCTCCAGCATGATGGTTTTCAAACCTTTTTGTGTTAGTTCTTTGGCAGCCCACCCGCCTGAAATTCCTGAGCCAATGACTATAGCGTCATAAGTGTTTGCAGACATACGATATATGATTAGTTGTTTTGTTTATTAATTGGTTACTGCGTTAAATGTATGAATAAAAATTATTTTACAAATATTTTCAGTGTGTTTTTTTTACACGAAGGAGTGATTGGTGAGCGATGAATAGTGAGCTGTGAGTGGTGAATAGTGAACGGTGAGTGGTGAATAGTGAATGGAGAGTTGTTTGACTTCCTTGTATCTATCTACTCAACTCACTATTCACCACTCACCACTCACCATTATATATTCCCCTTTTTCATTTCACTCACAGCATAATCGGCGGCCCTGGCGGTAAAGGCCATATACGTGAGGGATGGATTTTGGCATGAGGTTGAAGTCATACAAGCGCCATCCGTTACAAACACATTTTTAACCGCATGCATTTGGTTCCATTTATTAAGCACCGATGTTTTAGGATCATTACCCATGCGCGCACCCCCCATTTCATGAATATCCAATCCCGGCGCCCTGTTATCTGTACTGGCTTTTATATTGGTAAAACCCGCGCTGGTGAACATTTCTGTTAATTGCTCAACATAATCTTTTTTCATCTTCTCGTCGTTATCATCATACTCAACAGAAATCTTTAACTGCGGAATGCCCCACTGGTCTTTCAGTGTTTTATCAAGAGCTACATAATTGCTCTCTTTGGGGATAGTTTCGCCCATCATGTGCGATCCTACTTTCCAGCCGCTCAGGTTATCTTTAACTAAATTTTCCTTTAAGCTGCTGCCAACCCCATCCCATGGGCGTTGCTGATAACGGTATGCGCTAAAACCGGATGCATAACCACGTAAAAAGTTTGTTTCCTGTTTATATACATTACGGAATCGTGGAATATAACCGCCACCCGCAGGATTGCGGCCATCGGTTGTCCATTCTTTGAAGCCATCATATTCGGCCCCGATATGTGCCGAGTAATTATGAAAGGCAACATATTTACCCAATACTCCGCTATCGTTACCCAATCCGTTGGGGAAGCGGCTTGATGTGGAGTTAAGGAGTACCAAATTAGTATTTAAAGCAGCGGCGTTTACAAATATGATTTTAGCGTAGTAGTCAATAGTTTCTTTTGTATTTGTATCAACAACGCGTACACCGGTAGCCTTGCCTTGTTTTTCGTCGTAAATAATAGATTCCACAACCGAAAACGGGCGCAAGGTACAATGGCCGGATTTAAGCGCCCAGGGTATTGTTGACGCGTTGGCACTAAAGTATCCGCCAAAGGGGCAGCCACGCTGGCAAAGGATGCGTTCCTGGCATTGCACACGCCCCTGGTCTAAATGAATCTGGTTGGGTTTTGACAAGTGTGCACAACGGGCGCTGATCACATGGCGGTTACTATATTTACTTTTAACGTGCTGACTAAAATAAGTCTCGACACTATTTAGCGGAAAAGCCGGTAAAAACTCACCATCGGGTAATTCGGCAATGCCATCTTTATTGCCAGAGATACCGGCAAATTTTTCAACGTAACTGTACCAGGGTGCAATATCCTTATAACGGATAGGCCAATCTACCGCGAACCCATCACGGGCCGGGCCTTCAAAATCAAACTCGCTCCAGCGCTGCGTTTGGCGCGCCCATAGCAGCGATTTCCCCCCTACCTGGTATCCGCGGATCCAATCAAATGGTTTTTCCTGAACATAAGGGTGCTCTTTATCTTTTACAAAAAAATGGGCTGCATCCTCACCAAAGGCATAGCAGCGGTTAACTATAGGATTGGCCTCCTGTACTGCCATGGGCAGTTCGCCGCGGTGCTCAAACTCCCAGGGGTACATATTGGTTGTGGGGTAATCCTTATTGTGCTTCACATCGCGGCCCCGTTCCAATATCAGGGTTTTAAGGCCTTTATCAGTTAACTCCTTTGCAGCCCAGCCGCCACTCATCCCCGAACCTATAACAATGGCATCAAATGTTCTATCCTTAACGCTATCTATATTTAAATTGGCCATTATTTATACTGCTTGCTTTTGTTTGTATGGAAAATGTGCATTGTAACGCCCAGGTATCAGTTCATAAATTACCTGTTTGGTCATGAAGTATTGCGAATGCGTATAGCCGTTTACCGTTTGTTCTTTTACTATACCATAAAACGTTTTTAATTCCGCCGGGGTAGAAATACTTTTAGGGTCTTTATCCTTTTCAATGCTCAACAGCATTTCTTCGCGCTGCTTAACGCTTAGTTCGGCAAATAATCTATCGTATTTCTTTTTAACCGCATCATTAAACTGCTCCATGCCGTTCATAAACGCTTGCTGATCTGCCTTTTTATAACAATCATCAAGCATTTTAAGCACAAATAAATGCAGGCTTAAATCTCTTGCACCGAGCGTATTGGTTTTGGGGATAATGGTATCGGTAATAGCGCCCAACAGTTTTTCCTGGTCGGCACTGATTTCAACATTTTTAAGGGCAATGGATGCTTTACCTTCTTCCCGCATACAGGCAGGTAGTAAAGCGGCACCCCCAATAATTAAAGCCAGATTTTTTATGACCGTACGCCTGTGCATATAGGTAAATTGTTTTAGCAGCACTGATTAATTACCTGCGGGGTTTACAGGTTAATTTAACTTATCGGTTTGCTTTGGTTTAAAAACGATTTTCAAACTTAATAATTTCCGTTTTAAAAGTAACGGCTTCAAGATTAAATTTAGTGTGGCAAGTTACCCGATTAGTATTAATAACCCCACTTTTTCATGATTTGTAAATCAATTTTTACACAATCTATCGGATCCTTGCCCTGGTATGCTTCCTGTTCGATGATAAAAAGTGAAGTCCCGCCTTTTTTACTGGCTGCTTTTAATATTTCTTTAACAGGTAATATACCGTTGCCTAAAATGGTGCTCTCGGTATCATCGCCATCGTGCACAGGAACCTTTATCTCATCCTTCACATGCATTGACTCAAAACGACCCGGATATTTATTAATAAAATCAAGCGCATGCCCACCGGTGGTCAGCATGTTACCAATATCTATTTGTTGCGCCACCAAAGCAGGGTCGGTATTTTGGATAATATAATCGTAAAGGGTTATATTGCCAACCTTAGTACTGATCTCGAAGTTGTGGTTATGGTAACCAAACTTCATTGATGATTTTTGACATAGCTCGCCGCATTTATTAAACTGCTCCATGGTACGTTTCAGGGCGTCGGCATCGGTCCTTACCTTTTCATCCAGCCATGGGCTTATTACAAATTTCTGGCCCATGGTAGCGGCATCTTCCACTGTATATTTCCACGCATCTGTAAAATCCTTTTTTGAATCATCCCAGTGCTGGGCAGTCATTACCGTATGGCCGCTGGGCATTTTAAGCGCAAGGTCGTCCAGTATCTTTTTAAATTCCTTTGCAGTATAGCCATAAAACTTACGATCGATATAGTTGGCATGCTCTATGTGATGATAGCCGGCATCAGCAATTTTTTTAAGCGTTCCCTGCGGATCAACTTTCATGGCATCGCGCACGCTATACAGCTGTACTCCTACCCTTTGAAGTTTCTTCTCTGTGGCAAACAGACTATCGGGTAATAAGGCCGCGCCTGCAACTGCTAAAGCACCGGTTTTTAAAAATGATCTGCGTGTGGTTTGCATATTGATTTATTTTGGTTCGTGATTCGTGTTGCGTGATTCGTGTTGCGTGTTTCGTGTTGCGTGTTTCGTGTTGCGTGTTTCGTGATTCGTGTTGCGTGATTCGTGATTTGGTTTCAATTACGCGAACCTCGTAACCCGCAACCCGAACCCAATATTACTACTTTATTTTGTACAATTACTTTCCTATCGGGAATACAGGAAATAAAAGATCTGAGTTACTTACAAAAGCAATATGCTTACTATCAGGCGCCCATGATGGCGTATTGATAGTACCTTGCCCGCCGTATAAATAGGCCACCACTTTTGACTGGCCGCCACCTATCGGCATCATCCTGATAAAGACGTGTTTATAAAAAGGATGATCATCCGGTGCAACTTCGTTTTTATAGAAGGTAATATAAACTATCCATTTACCATCGGGCGATATATGCGGAAACCAGTTGTTATAATCGTCATTGGTTATCTGTGTTTGCTCGCTGCCATCGGCTTTCATACGCCATATCTGCATCAAACCGCTACGTACAGAATTAAAATAGATGTATTTACCATCGGGAGTATATTCGGGGCCATCATCCAAACCGGGGGTTGTGGTCAGCCTTTCTTCGGGTCCGCCGCCAGAAGGTACACGGTATACATCAAACTCTTTATTTCGTTGTCCGCAAAATACCAGGTACTTACCATCGGGCGACCAGCCATGCATATAGCTTGCGCCAACCCCCAAAGCAGTCACTCTTTTAGCATTTCCTCCTGATGAAGGTACTGTATACCCTATCGATGGCCCGCCATCGCCACTGCTGATGACCAACATTTTACCATCAAAAGAAAGAATATGATCGTTATTATTATTTTTTGCCGGATTTGTATTTAAAACGACGGGCTTATTGGTTTTAAGATCGAATTTATATAATGAACCATCGCTGTTGTAAATAAGCGATTTGCCATCTTTCATCCAGTTTGGAGCCTGCAACGAGCGCGGCGATTGGTACACGATGGTACTATTTTGTGTTTCCAGGTCCAGCAGTTCGATGCTGCTGCCAAGATATTGTTTGTAAGGCACCAATGACGCAGGTGCAGGCGTAACTATACGTACATTACTAAAGGTGGCTTTTTCGCTCACATTATCATTATGCGAGCAAATGAAAATACCTACATACACTTCATCGCCAAGATCAAGATCGCTCACCTCTTCGGTAACAAAAAGATCGCCTTTGCGGGCTACCGACATGGTGTAGGTATTGCCTTTACGTTCCAGCTGGATAACATCGGCAGCCGTGATACTTGCTTTTTTCTCTTCGGTAATACCACTAATGGTTTTACGGTATTGCAGTGAGGTTAATCCGTCACCATGAACAACAGCGTTAATATGCTTTGAATTTGAATCGAGTGTTGTGCGGACCATCAGGCCTACTTTGCGGTGTAACTCTACCCCTTTACCGATGAAGGCGGCATTGGTGCGTAGTATAAAATCGCCTTTCATGCGTTTCCACACAAAATGAAAATCATCATGCGTGGCCCAAATGTTTTCTCCCGAACCTGTAAGTTCATATTGCTGCAATCTGGCATCGTATTGGGCGCTGCCTTTATGCTTAACTGTACCTACATCGGTTTGATTTTCAAATATACCAAGGCCCTGCGCCTTTACTTCTTGATTAAAAAGCATCAGGCACGACAAACAAACTGACAAACAGAATATTTTAATATGCATAAGTTATTAGGTGAGATTAAGTTACGCTATTAGTTAGCCTTACTAAGGTATAAATTCCCTTTGTAATTAAAAAAGTACTATATGTAACATTTTTAGGCCTTTTCAAAAAAAATGAGTGACATTTTGGTGTCACTCATTTTTTTATTCTGCTAAATGTTATGGATACAATGAAGCGGCCGACATTTAAGGCTATCACTTTGTATATCATATGCTTGCCTGCCACTATAATAGGGCACGGCTTTTTTAAATTACTTCGCTCTTACCATCAGGGGCTTAACCTCGGCATACTTAACCGCTGTTAGCTGTACAACCGGCGCTTTAGAACAATAGGTTAACAAAAATTCCTTTTTTGAATCACGATATGAACTTACGGCACCCAACATGCTCATCAATTTTATATAACAC
>NZ_JBFUKF010000216.1:0-8803 GCF_056400985.1 Mucilaginibacter sp. P4_G9
AATCCGCCCTGCATAGTTGAGGATTGCTTCGTGCCTCGCAATGACGCATGGTTACGTGCTTCATTAGAAGCATAAAAACATTAATAAATCAAATTTAAACAGATTCTTAGAGATACTTGAAGAGCTAAACGATATAATATTGTTTAGCCAGACAAGCCTGTTTGAACTAACATGAACTAACAATAAAATTAAAAATCGGGAAGCTTCCCGATTTTTTGGCTTCAGAGGTGGCCTGGAACTGAAGATCAAACCCCAACCAACCCCGCCATCTCGTTCAAAAACAGCAATGCCTGGTCAATGCTATGAACACCCTCTACGCTCAGTCGCAGGGTGTTTTTAACTTCCTTTAAATTGGTGCGGCGGGGATTACCCTGTACAAAGGCCAGCACGTTATGAAACGCCTCTGTTTCAAAATAGGTTGATTGCTGATCGGTAATGAAGTAGCCGCGCAGCACATTCTTTTTTAACGAGATTTTTTCGAAACCGATGGCTTTGCCCATCCATTGCAGGCGCATGGTGTTCAGCAGGTCATGTACCTGTGGCGGTATCGGTCCAAAACGGTCATGCAGTTGCTGTTGAAAGGCAGATAATTCAATCTCCCTTTCCAGTTTGGATAGCTCGGTGTACAGGTTATAACGTTCGGCAATATTGGTTACATACTCATCCGGGATCAATATCTCCTGATCGGTATCAATCTGGGTAAAAGCAATATATGGTCTTGGCTTATCATCCGGGAACACGCCTTTAAACTCGTCCTCCTTTAGCTCCTGAATGGCTTCGTCCAGGATCTTGTGATACATTTCGAACCCGATCTCGGCAATAAAGCCGCTTTGTTCGGCGCCTAAAAGGTTCCCGCTGCCGCGAATGTCCAGGTCGCGCATGGCCACGTTAAAGCCGCTGCCTAAGTCGCTAAACTCTTCAATGGCACTCAGGCGCTTGCGGGCCTCGCTGGTGAGCGTTGATAATGGCGGGCTCAACAGGTAGCAATATGCTTTTTTGTTGCTCCTGCCCACGCGGCCGCGCATCTGGTGCAGATCGCTGAGGCCAAACATATGGGCATAGTTAATAATAATGGTATTGGCGTTCGGGATATCCAAGCCAGCTTCGATGATAGTTGTAGCCACCAGTACATCGTACTCATGGTTTACAAACTTAAGCATCACATCTTCCAGCGCATCGCCTTCTAATTGTCCGTGAGCTATCCCGATGCGGGCTTTAGGCACCAATTTGCGGATCATCCCCCCTAATTGAGGCAGATCGGCAACCCGGTTATGGATAAAAAAGATTTGCCCGTCGCGCTCAATCTCAAATTCAACAGCTTCTTTTATCAGCTTATCGTTAAATACATGCAGTTCGGTAACTACAGGCTGCCTGTTTGGTGGCGGGGTTGATATGATAGACAGATCGCGGGCTCCCATTAGTGAGAAATGCAGGGTACGCGGTATGGGTGTAGCGGTAAGCGTTAACGTATCTACATTGGCGCGCATTTGTTTCAGCTTTTCTTTTGTTGAAACACCGAACTTTTGCTCCTCGTCAATAATCATTAATCCCAGGTCCTTAAACTTCACATCCTTACTCACCAGGCGATGTGTGCCTATAATGATATCTACCTTGCCATCCTTCAGTTTCTCTAAGGTATCCTTAATCTGCCTGCTGGTTTTAAACCGGTTAATATAATCGATATTGGCGGGAAATCCTTTGAGCCTGTCGGTAAATGTTTTGTAATGCTGGGCCGCCAAAATAGTGGTAGGCACAAGTATGGCTACCTGCTTGCTATCGGCAACTGCTTTAAACGCGGCACGAATAGCAACCTCGGTTTTACCAAAACCCACATCGCCGCAGATGAGCCTATCCATAGGATGCGGCGATTCCATGTCCTTTTTAAAATCTGCCGTAGCTTTTTCCTGGTCGGGGGTATCCTCGTAAAGGAATGACGCCTCTAACTCGGTTTGCAGGTAACTATCCGGCGAAAAGGAATTACCATGCTGGGCTTTGCGCAGGGCGTAAAGCTTTATCAGGTCACGGGCAATGTCTTTAACTTTTTTTTTTGTGGTTTTCTTGAGGCGCTCCCAGGTATCGGTACCCAGTTTGTTCATTTTGGGAATGGTACCCTCCTTGCCGCTGTATTTAGAGATACGGTTAAGCGAGTTGATGTTTACGTATAGCAGGTCGTTATCAGCATAAATAAGACGGATCATTTCCTGCTGCTTGCCATTAACCTCCACTTTTTCCAGGCCCGCGTATTTGCCAATGCCATGGTCAATATGAGTTACGTAATCGCCCGGCTTAAGGTCGCGCAGTTCTTTCAGGGTAATAGCCTGCGAACGCTGGTAACCTTTTTTGAGCTTATATTTATAATAACGATCGAAGATCTGGTGATCGGTATAGCAGGCCAGTTTTTGTTCATGATCAACAAAGCCTTCTCTTATCGAAATACTTATCGGTGTAAACTTTACCGTTTTATCAAGGTCATCCAAGATAGCATATAGCCTTTCTACCTGCCTTGAAGAATCGGTAAGAATAAAGTTTTCTATCTTCTCTGCCTCGTTATTTTTAAAGTTGTGGATAAGCAATGTAAAATCCTTATTAAAGGACGGCTGCGGGCGCAGATCAAAATTGATAGCCGCGCTTGGCTGGTAAAAGAATTGCTTGCCAAACTCAACCACCGGGAAATCATGCAGCTGATCAGCAATCAGTTTCTCATCGGTAAAGCCAAATTTAGGGTCTATCCAGTCCGGGTTTTGCGTTTTTTCATCGGCCGATAATGCTTTCCACAAATTTGTTGCCTTTTTAAAGCCGGTTTGGATGATATCCAGCGTAAACTGTACGTCTTTTATCCATACCTGCGTACCTGTATCCACATATTCTAACAGCGAAATATTACTTTCTGTTAAAAATTTAGATTGTACATTGGGCACAATAGTGATGCTTTTTACCTGTTCAACAGATAGCTGGCTTTCTATCTCAAATGTGCGGATAGACTCAATAAAATCGCCGAAGAACTCTACCCTGTAAGGCAGGTTATGGGAAAAAGAAAAAATATCCACAATACCGCCCCTTACAGAAAACTGGCCCGGTTCGTAAACAAAATCTACCCGGTCAAAATCGTATTCTATTAAAAACTCATTTATAAAGTCGATGCTTAGTTTGTTGCCTACTGCAATCTCCAGGGTGTTTTTCTCAAGCGATGCACGGTCTATTACCTTTTCGGCAAGCGCTTCGGGGTAAGTAACAATCAGCTGGCCAAATTCAGACGAATGGTTAAGCTCGTTCAACACCTCGGCACGGGCAAGCACATTGCTGCTATCGGGCTGGGTAAATTCAAATGGTTTGCGGTATGATGATGGGAAAAGCAGTACTTCTTTGCCGGTAAGGTTCTCCAGGTCGGCCTGAAAATAGCCGGCTTCTTCACGCTCGGGCAGTACAAACACCATATGCTTGTGTTGCAAAAAATACAATGCTACCGCCATGGCCGCATCACTCGATCCGACTAAACCACGAAGCTGTACCCTTGGATTTTTGGAAGCATTAAGCGCGGTGGCCAATGCTTTAATCCTGTCATCAGCTTTATATCTATCTAATATATCACGGATATTCAAAACTGCCGCAAATGTACGCAAAAAAGCCCTTCTAAATAAATCGATGTAATTTGTGTAAAATATGCAAACAATATGGGGGCTTAATTACTTTTAAATTATAAATTCAAGTAATATTTTCCTGGAGTTCAACCTAAATTTTCAACTAAAATTAAATCATCATGAAGAATGCAATTGTATGGGGCGTTTTCATTGGCCTATTGAGTATTATCTGGATGTTTGTATCCCACGCCATGGGGGTCACTCCCGATAAAGACACCGTTGCTCCATTTGAATATTTTTCGTTCCTTATCCCTGCTACCGGGTTATTAATAGGTATCTGGAGCTATCGCAAAACCGACTGTAAAGGCCAGATGGGCTTTTTAGAAGCATTGGTACAAAGCTTTAAAATATTGATTGCCGGTGGTATAATAACTGTTTTTGGCGGCATATTATATTTCAGCTATGTATCAACAGATAATACTTTGCGTGATTTTTCGGGCCGTATCTTCGGTGCACTGTTAGTTGGTGTATTATTGGCGTTTGCAGTATCTTTACTATTTATGAACAAATCCAACAAGGTTGATTAAACGGCTTTTTTCAAAATACTTTGAACTTGTTTTCTGGATAACGGCGATGTTGTGCCTGGCTTTTACGTCGCCGCAGGCCACATCGCATTTTACATTGTGTCCGTTAAAACTATTGGGCTTTACCTGGTGCCCCGGCTGTGGTCTGGGCCACTCCATTATTTACCTGTTCCACGGCCAGGTCCTCAATTCCTTTCATGCCCATTGGCTGGGCATACCTGCTGTGCTGATCATATTTTACAGGATTTTTGTATTGGGGCGGGATAGGTTTTTATCAAAACCAAAATTCCCTATGACTTAACCATCAGAAATTACAATGTGGCAAGCTGTTTTATCACAAATGGAACGCTTTAGCGGATTTTAAGCAAAACATAACAGGGAGCGTGAACCCGTAAATACCACATCCAAAATTAAATTAATTTCCCAGGAAGAAACACACGGCGGTTGGGGTGTTAGATTTGTAATAAAATATAGCATTTGGTATTAAATTTATTACAAAACGCAATAAATTGTTGACAAAGCGAACTATATCAGTTACTTTTAAGTCCCCTAATTAATTGGTTATGATCCGCGTACGGTCCAAGAATGTACTATTGGTTGCTCCTGAAACATTTTCGGTTGAGCTTTCTCCTGATAATAAACAATTCCGGCACATCTCGGTAACAAGCCATATTTTTCCATCCATCCATGAGCAAAAGCCCAACGTGGTGATATTGGATTATGACCACCTTACCCGCGACATAGAAAAAATATTACGGCGGCTGCAATCAAACCCATCATACAGCAACATAAAAATCTGCTGCTACAAAAGCAAGGAACATACCAAAGTGGATAGCCTGTTAAAAGCCCTTGGTGTTGACCATATTTTTTATCCTGAAGATTTCAAAAAAACGGTTAAAGGCAATGGCATCGTTAATGCTTTTGCCAATATTTTCGACGCCTCTGTTCTGGCTTTGCTGGTAAAGCCCTCTAATTAGTAACCTTAATTAAGTCATTTCGCAATCGAATACCATATTTTATATTGTTGCCGTTTTTTTCGACCTTAATTATCCCCCTCCGCTTTTTCCTTAGCTACTTTTTCTTTCTCCTTTTGTGCCTTCTCCTGCACTTTTCTAATAGAATCCTGTTTGGCTTTTGCGGCTTTTTTCTTCTTGTTGAAGAAACCCTTCAGCAGGAAGTTGGATTGTGCTGCCTTCAGGTCTTCATTTAGGGTACCGGTGGTGGCGTGTACATTTTTCATGGTAGTTTGCGCCTGTTTTACCGTGCTCTCCAGGCTTCTCGACAAATTATCACTGTTCAACAACCTACCGATACTTCCTTTGCCGCTGTTAATCTTGGCTACAATTTCAGCCAGGCTTGCTGTCATTGTTTCCGCATTATCAGCTACCCTGGTAAGCTTGCTAATTATCCTGTCCACATCTACCGGGTTTATAGAGGTAAGCCTGCCCCCATCCTGTATTTCCTGGTTGCTGGTTATGCCTCCGGGGGCTAATACAACAAGCTTATCGCCCATTAAACCGTCACTGCCAATGCTCAGTTTAGAGTCGGTTTTTACGAATTTTTTTACCTTTTCATTTAGCGTCAGGTCAACCCTTACTGAACTATCGGTTATGATATTAATAGATTGTACTACACCAACGTTGATGCCGGCAAAACGCACATTATTGCCAACCTGCAGACCATTCACATTCTTAAATGTTCCATAAACGTTAAATGTGGAATTAAACAACCCTTTTTGGTTGCCTATAAAAAATACGGCCAGCATCAGTACCACCAATCCGGTGAAAGTGAACAGGCCGATTTTTATTTTTTGCGATGATGTGGTTCTCATGGTGTTTCGTTAAAAAAAGATCTTACAAGTTCATTATCCGATTTTTGCAGCACTGCCCAGGTGCCTTCGGCTATATATTCTCCGTTATCCATCACCATAATCCGGTCGGCTGTAATGCGGGCACATTCCAGGTCATGTGTAATAATAATAGATGATGTTTTATATTTTTTTTGCATGTGGAGTATCAGCTCGCTGATCTCGCGCGATGTAATGGGATCTAATCCTGTAGTCGGCTCATCATACAGCATAATCTCGGGATGTACTATGAGCGTACGGGCGAGGCCAGCCCTTTTCCGCATTCCCCCCGACAGATCAGACGGTAACTTGTCGATCGAATCAAGCAATCCTACGCTCTCTAATACCTCTTCTACCTTTTTATCTATCTCGGCCTGGTTTTTAAGCTTAAGCACCCTTGTTAGCGGAAATTCGAGGTTCTCGCGCACGGTCATACTGTCATACAATGCCCCGCCCTGGAACAGGAAACCAATTTTTACGCGCAGTTGCTTTAGCTCATCGTCGCTCATGCCGGCAACATCCTCGCCAAAAACATTCAGATCGCCCCCATCCGGTTTTAGCATGCCAACCACGCATTGTATGGTTACCGATTTTCCTTCGCCCGACCTGCCCAGCACCACCACATTCTCGCCCCGCTTCAAATCAAATGTTATATTCTTTAATACCTCTTTGTCGCCGAAGGATTTTTTTAAACCATTGGCATGTATAACCACCTCATCTTTAATGGTTGATGATTTTTTTCTCGCTCCGATATTTTCTTTTTCCATTGCCATCTTATCTGTAAAACAACAAACTGGTGATCTGAACGGCTATAGCATCAATAACAAAGATCCAAAGCGATGCCGTTACCACCGCTGAGTTTGCGGCAATACCCACACTCTCGGTACCCTTATTGGAGTGATAGCCCTTATAACATCCTACAAAACCTATTGCGAAGCCAAAAAACACCGTTTTAACAAGTGCTGGTAAAAAATCGGTAAAATCAAGGGCACTAATGCATTTATGAAAATACAGAGAAAAGCTAATGCTATCTGTAATATTAAGAGCCAGGAAGCCCCCAAAAAGGCCGATAACGTCCCCAATTACCGACAGAAGAGGAACCATTAGCGTTGTGGCTAAGATGCGGGTAACTACAAGATATTGTATAGGGTTTGCGCCGGATACCTCCATGGCGTCTATTTGCTCAGAAACTTTCATGCTGCCCAACTCGGCACCTATGCTGGAGGCTATTTTGCCGGCGCAGATAATAGCCGTAATTACCGGCCCCATTTCGCGGATAAAGGATACAGAAAGCGTTCTGGGTAACATACTTTCGGCTCCAAGCGCAACAAGAGATGGCCTTAACTGCAGGATTAGCACAAACCCCATGATGAAGGAGGTGATACCTACCAGCATCATGGAGCGGTAGCCAATTTCGTAGCATTGCCTCACAAACTCCGACCATTCAAAGCCGCCGACAAATATGTTTCTTAAAAACCTGCCGAAGAAAACGCACTGTTCGCCAATGTCCATCATCCACTTTCGCCACCCGGTAATTACTTGTTCTGCCATGTGTTAGGTTAATAATTTGACAAATACAACAATGCATTATCAAAATGTTTTGCAGTTCAGGAAAATTCACCTTTAGGGGCCGGCTTGCAGGTTTATGACATTGGTACGTCAATGATCAGGTAACGGGAAAGTTCTTCGGTTTCAATTGTAAATGAACTGCTATCATAAACACCCATAGCATCCCTTTTGTTTAAAATGGTGCCATTTAATTTAGCTTTGCCATCCAACAGAAACACGTATGCACCGTTGCCCGGCGTTTTTATAACATAATTAAGTGGCTTCCCAGCTTCAAAAGTACCCATGCTAAAGGTAGCGTCCTGGTGCAGCCAAAGGGTATTTTCTCCTTTATCCGGTGATACCATAACAGTTAATTCATTTATTTTAAAGGCGTTTTTAAAGCTTTTTTGATCATATCTTGGCTGTACATTTCTTTCCTTTGGGAAAAGCCAGATCTGGAGCGTTTTAGCGGCATCCGTTGCCGAAGCATTGTATTCTGAATGATAAACTCCGGTACCGGCCGACATTACCTGCACATCACCGGCATTAATCACACCTTTATTGCCCATATTGTCCTGGTGTTCCAATCCCCCTTCCAGCGGAATGGTTACTATTTCCATGTTATCGTGCGGATGCAAGCCAAAACCTTTACCCCCGGCTATAGTATCATCATTTAAAACCCTTAAAACACCAAAGTGCATTAGTTCGGAATTGTAATACGGCCCAAAGCTGAAAGAAAAGTTTGCTTTTAACCAGCCTATATCATTTTTGCCGCGTTTACTTTCGGCATAAAATAATGTTTTCATTCTTTTGTCTCCATTTTTATACGTTTAAACATACAATAGTTATGCCAATGGATTTAAATGGTTTAATCGCGCGCTAGGGCGCAAAGGATCAAGCTGCCGATGAAGCCTCAAGGCAATTTTTATATAAAAGTTTTATTATTAGCATGTTGACGGTAAAGCTCAAATTAAATCACAGGTTTTTAAGCGATCTTTGCACCTTAGCGTATTTGCGCGAAACCCAACTCTGCCGAAATTGCATTGATTTAATTATGTGTATTTTTGCAAAAAATTAAGTATCAATGGCAAATAAAGCTATTATTGCTGGTTCAACCGGACTTATTGGCAGTAAATTGCTCCACATTTTGCTGCGCGAACCTTTTTTTGCTGAAGTTTTAATCCTTGTAAGGATAAAAATTGATCTTCAGCATAAAATATTAAGACAGCAGGTGGTCGATTTTGACC
>NZ_JBFUKF010000217.1:0-8685 GCF_056400985.1 Mucilaginibacter sp. P4_G9
TACCTGGGTAACCCTAACCCTAAGTTTACTTACGGTATTTCCAATAGTTTCTCTTATAAATCCGTTGATCTGAACATCTTCCTCACCGGCTCATACGGCGCTAAAATATTGAACGCGTTAAATTATACAACTGCGGGCTTATCGGGCCTGTACGTGAACCAGCTGCAATCATCTGCCAATTTCTGGAGCCCAAGCAACCCAACATCTAATATCCCTGCACCGCGTGCCGGTTTGGATAACCCCAACCTGTTTACATCTGATAGGTTTTTAGAAAGCGGATCGTACTTAAGAATCCAGAATGTAAACCTTGCATGGAACCTACCACAAAAATGGACCCGCAAGATAAAACTGAACAGATTTAAGGTATTTGCGAGCGGTCAAAACCTGTACACATTTACTAAATACAAAGGTTTAGACCCCGAAGTTGGCGCCATGAACCAGAATGTGTTTTTAACAAACGTTGATTTGGGTCGCTACCCATCTCCACGCACAGTAACATTTGGTGTTAACGCTGAATTTTAATCCATAAAAAGAATTTAACATGAAAAGACATATAAAATATTTTATAGGCGTTACGGTGATGAGCACATTCACAGTAACCGGTTGTAAAAAGGAATTTTTTAACAGACCGCCCGAGGACGCTATTACTGTAGATAACTTTTATAAAACAAACGACCAGGTAGCCGCGAGTACCAACGCATTGTATAACTCGCCATGGTTTAACTGGAACAACAAAGCAGGATGGGCAATTACAGAACTGGCCGGCGGTAACGGGCGTACCTATTCTGATGACGTAATAAGCCTGTTCAATTTCTCGCTTACCAATATTAACCCCCGCCTTGCCGATGCCTGGAACTCTTTATTTACGGTTGTTGCGCAATCAAACGCTGTCATCAATAACGTACCTAATGCTCCGGCATCGGTTGACAAGGCTGTTATCAATAATGCCCTTGGCGAGGCGCATTTTATGCGTGCTATAGCCTACTTCCATATTGTAAGGTTATGGGGCAATGTGCCTATCATCGAGAACAGTGAAGACTTTGTAACCAATTTTCAGGTTAATACTAACCCGGTTACTGATGTGTATAAATTCATTATCAACGATTTGAAATTTGCCGAGGCTAATTGTACCAAGATGATCCGCAGCGGATCGAGCCAGGCACAGGGCCATGTTTCAAGCGGTTCGGCATCGGCATTGCTGTCAAAGGTATACCTGTATATGGAAGATTACCCCAATGCCCGGGCCGAGGCGGAAAAGGTAATCAATAGCGGCGAGTTTAAATTGTACCGTGGTTATATAAATGATGCACAAATAGCATCAGGCGGCTACACCGGTTTGGTAGACGGTAAATATTATGACGATTTGTTTAAAACTGCTAACAACAATAACGAAGAATCTGTTGCGGCCTTGCAATGGGCAGGTGGTGCATCTTATGGCCATGGAAACTCTATACAGGCTTCGTGGGCAATAAGTGGTGTTACAGGCACCGGTGACGGCTATTCTGTAATGGGTCCAACAATTGACTTTCAAAGAGCTTACGAGCCAGGCGATAACCGCAAGCATGCCACAATTATGCTGGCCGGCGATAAGTACCCTGAAATTGACCAGGCCAGTGGAGGTTTCACCGTGCCTAATAATGTGAACTCACAGGGTACCAAAGCAGGTATGAAAAAGTATGTAGTGGGTACGCCGGCAGATAATGGCGGTGTAGGCGCGGCACAATCAGCCGCAAACAATACCTACCTGATGCGTTACGCCGAAGTTTTACTGATTGAGGCAGAAGCTATTTTAGGCAGCAACGGCAGCACAACAGATCCGGTTGCTTTAAGGTATTACAACATGATCAGGAACAGGGCTGGTTTAAATACTGTAACATCATTTACCAAAAATGATATCCTACACGAACGCCGGATGGAGCTTGCTTTTGAATTTGATTATTGGTTTGATTTGGGCCGTATTGATGGCTGGCAAGGTATTTTAAAAGTAAACCACCCTAAAGCTGTAGCAATTTTAAGCAACCAGGAGCGTGGCACATTTAGTAATGATACCCCGCCGGTTGTATACAGCCAGAAAAATGTAGCGCAAAGTTCGTTTTTTGTGTTTCCTTACCCGCAAACAGAAACCGCAACTGACCCTAAATTATTAGATCCACCRGTTCCTTACGTATTCAAATAGTAAAAAGCATTAACATGAAAAAAATATTTAAACAATCAGGACGCCTATACTTGCTGCTGGCCGTGTTGGCTACACTTGCAGTGCAATCCTGTAAAAAGGATAAAAACAACTACGGAACAGGTGCGCCCACTATTTCCCGTGTGCGCACGCTTACCAAAGATAGCCTGACATCAATTGAACACCGGATAACGCTTGATTCGTCCTCAACTTATGGCGAGCATAGACCAACACCGTTTGACTCTACCACCACATCGGGTAAAATATATACCCCGTATATGATTGTGGGTACAAACCTGGGCAGTGCAACGCATATCTACGTCAATGGCGTCGAAATTTATTTCAACACCGCGCTGGCAACGGATAAGAGCCTTATTATCAATATACCTACAACTGTGCCTTTTAGTGATGCAAGCACGCCTAATAAGTTGAAGGTAGTGACCCAGCATGGCTCGGTTGATTTTAATTTTATCATCGAGCAGCCTTTCCCATCCATCACATCGGTGAACTTTACCGCAGGTAATGCCGGCGACCTGATCGTTATCAACGGAACTACATTTAACGGCTTGAGTAGTGTTAAGTTTGGTACAACTCCGGCACAGATAGTTTCCTTTACACCTACGCAGGCTACAGTGAAAGTACCCGCTGGTTTATCAGGCCCAAATATTATCTCGGTTACTACTACCGCTACTTTGGGTGGTGGTACAACATCGGGGCCCCTAGGATCAAATGGCATAAATCTGAGTATCCCAGACAATCACACCGAAGCTTTCAGTGTATATCCTTTCGGATTTTCACAGGCTGCGTTTGAAGATAGTTTTGAAAACGGATGGGGGCAATATGGTTGGAGCAATTCGCCCGATGGTAACAATAGTTCGCCTGTTGCACGCGGTAGCAAATCAATAAAGGTACAGTATGCCGGTGGCTACGATGCTTATGTTATTCAGGCTCCAGGCAATGTTGCTTTAAAAAGCTTTAAAATGTCGATTTATGGTGGTAAGGGTTCCGATAACAAGGTTATACATATATTACTTGATTATAACTTTAATAATGCAGTAGCAATTACTTTAAAAGAAGGCGTTTGGACAAACTTTAATATCCCGATGACGGCCTTTGTAAATACTGGGGGCACAGCGTCTAAAACAGTAAATTCAATTATTTTCCAGGAATTTAGTGGAGTAGCTTCGTTGTTTTATTTAGACGACGTAGGCGTTATACAGTAATATGTTGCTTTAAGATAATACCCATCCCCTGGCCGAATTGAGTAGGCCGGGAGATGGTATTTTAAAACTCACATGAACAATGAAGGCGATTAAAATAACGTGCTGCATAAGTTTAATTATGCTGAGCTTACTGGCTAAAGCGCAAAAAAATCTGGTAACCAATAGCGGTTTTGAAGATGAATTGTACGGATGGAGCGGAAATAATTTAAAACTTACGCCCTGGGACTTTAAAAACGGCAAAAATAGTTGCGCCATTATCAGCGCTACTACTGATAATTGGGTGGGTACCGACCAGGTAATCCGCATCCCCAAAAAAACCACAACTATTGAGTTTGGCGCCTGGATAAAAGTCATAAATGTTGTTAAAGGCAAAAACGATTGGGATGGCKCCATATTTAGTGTTGTTTTTATGGATAGCGGCGATAAGGAAATAAACGGTGGCGAAAACATTGCCCGCTTAACAGGTGATCTGGAATGGACTCTTTTTACTAAAGCGATTAAAATACCTGAGAAGGCTTCGAGCTTTAAAGTTCTTCTTGCAATGGGTAATGCCTCCGGAACGATGATAATAGATGATGTTACAGCCAAGGTTGTTGCCGACCAGCTGGTAGTTAAATAAAATTATTATGATGACAAGCAATGTAATGCGCGAAATTACCCCGCTGACAGCCGGCGATTGCTTTACCGTTTTCGCGAAGACCGATAATAAATTTGATTCACCTCTTCATTATCATGATGATTATGAACTTCATTTGATTTTGAATGCCAAAGGAGCCAAACGCGTTGTTGGGGGCCATATGGACGTAATTGATGATCTTGAACTGGTACTTATCGGCCCCGATCTTTACCATGGCTGGTTTACCAATGAATGTGAGAGTGAAGAAATAACAGAAATCATTATCCAATTTCATAAGGACCTTTTTGATGAAAAATTCTTAAAAAGAAATCAGCTCAGTTTTTTAAAGGGTATGCTTCAACGCGCACCTATGGGTATCATATTCACTCCGGAAACAATTTTAGCGGTTAAGGATAGGATTTTAGCCCTGAATAAAAAGAGCGGGTTTATATCTGTTTTAGAACTGCTATCTATTCTGCACGAGTTGTCAACCTCGCCCGACATGAAAACATTGTCGGATCTGAGTTTTATAAATGAAAGATTTTATTACAACAGCCGACGAATAGAGAAGGTATTTGAGCATATGAACAATAATTACAACCGCCGGGTAACACTGGCCGAGGCTGCCAGGGTTATCCATATGCCCGAAGCTTCATTTAGCCGTTTTATAAAAAAGCGTACCGGCAAAACGTTTACTGATAGTTTAAACGAAATAAGATTAGGGCATGCTTCAAGGATGCTGATAGACTCCACAACTACAGTCGCCGAGATAGCTTATGAATGCGGCTTCAACAACATATCCAATTTCAACAGGATATTTAAACGCAAAAAACAATTCACCCCAAATGAGTTTAGGTCAACCTATATGATAGCAGGTTGTATACTACACCCGCAGGTTAACTTAAAGGCGTCAGTGGCATAATTTATAAAAAAAAACACCTGCTTGGCAAGCCGGCCATACAAGCCATATTTAAACCCCCTATTAAGGCAAAAAACAACAGAATGAAATTGACAACAAAGAGTGTATTTGTATTATTAATTGCCGTTGTAACATCAGAGGCATGTAAAAAGGATAAAAAAATTGATACAACGGTGGTTGTCGCGATAGATAACGGAGGGGCAACCGGCCCGATTACTTCACCAACAGATCCTGCTATCGCGGTTTCGCAAGGCTTTTTTTTAGATAACTGGGAAGGTAAAATATTTACGAAACCATTGGCGCAAAATGCAGCTAAACCCGGTACCACATCAACAATCACGGTAACAGCAGATTTTGCACAAGTGGTGTCAAAAGTTTCAAAAAACTTATTTGGCAATAATATGAATCCATTTACAGGGCAATTTACTGATGTGGGCCTGGTAAAAAATATAACCAATCTTTCCCCTAATATTATCAGGGCCCCCGGTGGCAGCTTATCGGATGTTTACTTTTATGATCTGCCTTCGGGCGGTAAGCCCGTCGATGTTCCGGCCCAATTATTAAAAGCCGATGGCAGCGCCGATCCAACTACCGGGTACTGGAGCGGTATGGTTACTGATAACTGGTCAATAAGCCTCGATAATTACTATTCCTTATTACAAAAAACCAATAGTACCGGTATTATCACTGTAAATTATGGCTATGCGCGTTATGGATTGAGCGATCACCCGGTAGAGACCGCCGCGCATTATGCTGCCCAATGGGTTAGAAATGATAAAGGCCGTACCAAATGGTGGGAGGTGGGTAATGAAAATTTTGGCAACTGGGAAGCCGGTTACCGTATTGATGTATCAAAAAATAAGGACGGGCAGCCCGAAATTTTAACGGGCCAGCTATATGGAACCCATTTTAAGGTTTTTGCGGATTCGATGCGCAAAGCCGCCAGCGACATAGGAGCCCCCATTAAAATAGGTATTGTACTTACCGATGCAGATGACCAAAACAATTCGGTAGGGGTGCAAAACTGGAACGCAGGCGTATTAACAGCGGCCGGTTCATCGCCTGATTTTTTTGTGGTGCATAACTACTATACACCATTTAACCAAAATTCAACTCCGGAGGTTATCCTGGCAACCCCATCAGCGGTTACAACTTCAATGCTAAACTGGGTTAACAGCTCCGTTCAAAAAGCGGGCGTGGCACAAAAACCGGTTGCTATGGACGAGTGGAACATATTTGCAGCCGGTTCAAGGCAGCAGGTATCGTATATGAATGGTGTACACACGGTTTTGGTACTTGGCGAATTAATTAAAAATCAGGTAAGTATGGCCTGCCGCTGGGATTTAGCCAATGGCGGCAGCGATGGTAATGATCATGGTTTGTTTACCTATAAACAGGATGGCACAACGGATTTTACCCCGCGTCCGGCGTTTTATTACCTGTATTATTTTCAAAAATACTTTGGAGATCGGATGATAAGTTCAACAGTAACAGGTAATACAGATATCGTTAGTTACGCATCTTCGTTTACATCGGGCGAAGCCGGTGTTACATTGGTAAATAAAAGCGGTACCGACCAGGTAGTTAATGTCAACTTTAAAAACTATTATACGGGGGCCAGCTACTACTATTATACGTTGAAAGGCGGCACCGATAACGGATCATACTCCGGTAAGGTAATCATAAATAACAACGGTCCATCCGGCGATGTTGGCGGTCCATCAAATTATGYTGTGCTTCCGGCAAGCTCATCGGGTACAAGTGGGGGGATAAAGGTTTCCGTGCCGGCAAGAGGCGTTGTGTTCCTGGTTTGCGATAAGAAGTAGTTATGTTATTCAGTATTCTGTAAAAGTACCCTACGTTTAAAAAAAAGTAAATACCCCTAATTTAATAATTGATTAACAAGTAGATAGCCTGCATTGATTACGACACGTTTGTCGTAGTCAATGCAGGCTATTTTTTATCCCAAAGTCTGTTGGTAACTACCTGCTTTATAACCTGCTCCCGGTAATTACGGCTAATGGGAATTTTGCTGTTCTGTATAAAAATTTCGTTGCCCTTTATCCGCCTATTTTGCCAATTGCTACCATATATGATTTATGTACCCTGATAAAGGCTTTGCCCGCTAAATTCTCCTCCAGATTTTTGAGGGAGAGCATAGTCACATATTTGCCTTTTAACGTGAATATGTTCACGTAGTTCTGCATTCCTTCTACATAAAGTATCTCATCTAAAGGGATCTTTTCGTATTTACTGCCACATTTGATGGCTTTAACGTGTTGCATAAGTAATGTATATCGGGGGGCTGTATAATAAATCAAATAGTATTTTGTTTTGATATATAATAAAGAGCTACCTTGATATTAATTGTTGTAACAAATTTGTCATAATGGGGTTTGTTTTACCGCCAAATCATTAAGAATTTGCTTTGCTCGTTAAAATTTATTTAATTACTGAATAAATTTTAACTGAATGCCTAAATGTTATCCTACCCAAGTAATATGTTGTTTTGTATTGGTTCTGTTATACAAAACTGCATGGGCACAGTCTGGTGTCGATAGCTCAAATTATGATGCCGCAGTTACTAACTTAGTTAACCATTTTTACCAGGGTGTTGGCGAGCAATCGAGGTTGTATAACGGCTTGGTTTATGACTCCTATGACTCATCCATCAAAGGCAGCCCTTACCTTGATGATATTGATGCCTGGCGGCCCGGCTCGGTTGAGTACGATGGGCAAAGTTTTGAAAACGTGTCTATGATTTATGATCTGTATACCGATCAATTAGTGGTATTGCTTTTCAATCATGCTTCGCCAATAGCCTTAATAGCCGATAAAGTTTCCAATTTTGATTTACACCAGCGGCACTTTGTCAGAGTACCTAAAAGTACAGGTGATATAAAGTCCGGCTTTTATGAGCAGCTTTATAGCGGTAAATCACAGGTTGTAAAAAAAGTAGCAAAATTGCTCAAATCTACGTCAGGTGCCACAGGCAGGGAGCGGTATTTTGTGCCCTCGCACGAACTCCCCGATTATTATATTAAAAAAGGAAGTACCTATTACAAAGTGAGCAGCCAAAGTTCGGTGCTTGACCTATTTGCCGAAAAGAACAAGGAGCTTAAGCAATACATCAAAGACAAGCATTTGCAGTTTGAAGACCTGCGCGAAATGGCGCTGGTTTCCGTGGCGGGTTATTATGATAGTTTAACCAAATAATATGAAAAAAATCTACCTGGTTATTATTATGGTATTGGCGGTTAAACTATTGCATGCACAGGTTACTTCAAAAAGCATTAGTGTTAATTTTCAACAGGCAGGCATCGATCAGTTTGCCCGCGAACTTGAAGCTAAAACAGGGTACCGGTTTTATTATGACCGTACTCAGTTTGATAGCATTAAAATTACGCTGCAGGTAAATAACCTGCCGTTGGATAATGTACTTAGGCAGGCTTTTGGTAATTCCGATTTTCAATATGCCATAGTTGCATCAAAAATGGAAGTTTTTTTAACGCTTGGGAAAGTGGTCCGTACCCAACCGGCCGAGGGTTACTTTAACGTAAAACCGGGGCAAAGCAAACCAGTTACGTCATCGCCGGTAATTGATTTTACAACAGCGCCTGTTAAAAAACCTGTAATTGAATCAACTATTGAAAATAAACTGTACGAAATTGGCATAAAAAGTAATGGGTTAAAATTTGGCAAAACGGTTTTATCAGGCTATGTAAAAAGTGCTAAATCGGGTGTACCCATAGCA
>NZ_JBFUKF010000218.1:0-8672 GCF_056400985.1 Mucilaginibacter sp. P4_G9
TTCGCCTTTCGCCTTTCGCCTTTCGCCTTTCGCCTTTCGCCTTTCGCCTTTCGCCTTTCGCCTTTCACGTCCGATACCGTACATGCCCTTGTATCAAAAATGAACGGGTATTTAATTTTGCTTATTTTAAATAACTGATAATCAAACTATTGCAACCATGGCATTAGCTTTGCTTCATGCTTTTTACTAAGGGATAGCATCATGAAGCATCACAAACCACTGGAACGGCGTACTTTTTCGCAAGACCGTTTCGACATCCTGATTAAAAGACAAAGAAGCGGAAAAGCAACCTTTAACGAACTCACCGAACTGGATGATATTGTGAACCGTGACCCCGCCATACGTGAAAGCATCCTGGTTGAAATGCAGGAGTTAGATACACCGCCCGAAGACCAACCGCCTGTTGAAACGCCTGTTATTGTTCCCGTAAAAAAGCGTGGATTGCTTGATATTATATGGTCGTTTATTAACAGGTTGTTTATGGCCGAAACAGCAACGCTTGGAGCGGTTGTGATTTAAACTTTCTTTACCCATCAAATATTTACGCCCTGATTTATTATATTTAGCCTGAACTAAATCATCGCAATAATATGACCACTACTGCCGCTACTGAACCCATCTACTGGTCTGGTGCGCAAAAAATAAGCTTAAGGTTTTTCCTGGTGTTTTTTTTGCTGTACATATTTTTTAACCCTAATGGCACCATCCCATTTTTAGATGCCGCCTCGGAATACTACATTCAGCCATTTCATAAACTAATTCCCTGGTTGGCCGCCCATGTACTGCATATGGCCAGCCCCATAACCGTATTTACCAATGGCAGCGGCGATACTACTTATGATTACCTGATCATATTGTTCAGCATTGTAATGGCTGGTTTAAGTGCCGTTGTTTGGTCGGTTGCCGACAGAAAGGCCCGCGATTATAATAAGCTGTTTTACTGGGTTTGCGTAATAGTGCGTTATTATGTGGCTATCACCATGCTTACCTATGGCTTTGTAAAGGTGATTAAACTCCAATTCCCATCGCCTTCACCCACCCGCTTGCTGGAGCCCTTTGGCAATGCATCGCCCATGGGCCTGGCCTGGACGTATATGGGTTACTCCACCGGTTTTAATTATTTTACCGGTTTGGCAGAGATTAGCTGTGGCTTGTGCCTGCTTTTTCGTAAAACAACAACCCTGGGCGCAATTTTAGGTATAGTAGTTGCCGGTAACATTATGGCCATAAACTATTGTTTTGATGTGCCGGTTAAGTTGCTATCAACTATGCTGGTATTAATGTCGTTGTTTTTGCTGATTAAAGATGCACTGCGTTTAATTAACTTCTTTTTGCTAAACAAGGCAGCTCCGCCATCAAACATAGCCCCGCACCGTTTTAAGGCCAGGTGGAAAAATATCACCTTAAGCAGTATTAAATATGTTTTTATTGCCTATGTGCTTGTTGGGTATACCATAAGTAATTTACAGGCTGCACAACACTATGGCGATAAGGCCCAAAAACCGCCTTTTTATGGCATTTATAATGTGCAAAGCTTTGTGCGGAATAAGGACACCATTGCACCGCTTACTACTGATACCACAAGGTGGGCAAAACTGATCATTAGCTACACCGATAACGCAAGGATTAAATTGATGAACGATAGTTTAAAAAACTACAGTTTTAAACCCGACCTTAAAAAGCATACCATCGTTATACATAACTTTATTGACACTGCCGATAAACACCGGTTTACTTACACGGAAGCTAAAAATGGCGACCTGCTGCTAAAAGGTAAATGGAATAAAGATTCGCTGACGATCAGCCTCAAAAAATACGATCTGAATAATTTTTTATTACTAAGGCGTGGGTTTCATTGGGTGAATGAGTATCCGTTGAACAGGTAGATATGGATGCGTGCCATTTAAAACAGTAATAAGCATAATTAGATGGTTATAAAAAAACGTTTATATTGCCCTTGCTAACCAATTAAACTAAAACCATGAAAACAAACCTGCACCTGATAAGCCTGTTGCTGCTTTTTATTTTGCCATCCCTAACTTTTGCGCAGCCGGGTACCAGCAACAAACCTGTTTCGGCCCGGATACGGGTTATTATTGATAATGATTTTAGCGGCGATCCGGATGGTTTATTTGCGCTCGCCCACCTTATATTATCGCCATCTGTAGAGATCAGGGGCATTATTGGCTCGCACCTTAAAGTGGGCGATGGATTTGATAACTCCAAAACCCAGGCAGACAACGCCGTAAAAAAAGCAACCGAACTGCTAACCCTCATGAAACTAAATGGCCGGATACCGGTAATTGCCGGATCAAACACGGGTATGCTTAACGACAGCACCCCTGTTAAAAGCGCAGCCGTGGATTTTATTATCAAAGAAGCATCGCGTACAGATACATCATTGCCCTTATACGTACTTTGCGGAGCCGGCCTTACCGACGTTGCTTCCGCTGTTTTAACCAACCCCCAAATAGCAGGCAAATTTACCTTAGTTTGGATAGGCGGCCCCGAATACAGCGACCTGGCATTACCACCGCCCAATTATTCAAATCCCGAGTATAATCTTAATATTGATATTGCTGCTGCAAGGGCAGTGTTTAACCATTCGCAGTTGAAATTATGGCAGGTACCCCGTAATGCTTACCGCCAGGCTATATTGCCGTACTCGCAATTGCAAACCCGGATAAAACCCCGGGGCCAAATAGGGAAGTACTTAAACAATGTGCTTGAAAACCTCATGGTCCGCTTACAGCAATATCATCTTAATATTGGCGAAACCTATATTTTAGGCGATAGTCCGCTGGTATTGCTTACCGCGTTGCAATCCTCCTTTGAGGCCGACCCTTCAAGCAGCGATTATGTGCTTAAGCCCTGCCCGTGGATAAATGTACAAGGCGCATATGAATATAACACCAATGGCCGAAACATCAGGGTTTACCAGCACCTGGATATTAACCTGATGTTTAATGATTTTTTTGCCAAACTGGAAATGCTTTAAAGGTGCTATTGAACTTTATGCCAAGGGTTAAAGCGGCAGAATAAATTAAAACCAATACCGCTCTCGCCCGTTGGATTAAAGCATGAAAAAACTAATTGTTTTTGATCTGGACGGCACCCTGGCCGAAAGCAAGGCCGCGATAGATAAGGAAATGGCCTTGCTGTTTGCCCGCCTGCTGGAAGTAGCTAAAGTGGCTATCATATCTGGCGGAGACTGGCCCCAGTTTGAAAAGCAGGTAATAGCCCATTTACCCAATGGCAGCAAACTGGCCCATTTGTCTATACTGCCAACCTGCGGAACTAAGTTTTACCGGTACAAAGCCTCCAGGTGGAGAAAGATATATTCAGAGGATTTTACCCCGGAGGAAAAGAAAAAGATCACCGGGTCACTAAACCAGGCGGTTGAAAAATCGGGCTTTAAAGCCGAAAGCACCTGGGGCGATACGATAGAAGACCGGGATAGCCAGATCACCTTTTCTGCACTTGGACAAAAAGCCCCGCTTGAGCCCAAAAAAGCATGGGACCCGGATTTTAAAAAGCGTAAAAAGATTAAGGCCATTCTTGATAAGCTGATTCCGGGGTTTGCCGTGAACCTGGGTGGGGCCACGTCTATTGATGTTACCAAGCCGGGTATTGATAAGGCTTACGGGATGTACAAACTGCGTGATACGCTGAAAGTATCCATCAAAGAAATGTTGTTCATGGGCGATGCCCTTTTTGACGGCGGCAACGACCAGCCCGCCCGAACCACCGGCGCCGACTGTATCCAGGTTCGCGATCCGCAGGAAACTAAGAGAGTTATTGAAGCTGTAATTGCGTGTTTGAAGAAATAAAAATTAAAAGCAACATTGTTGCTTTTAATTCAATACTTTTGTCAGTATTAAATCTTGATGATCATGATCTTTGATGTAATTATTACAGGGGGTAGCTATGCCGGTTTACAGGCAGCTATGACATTGGGCCGGGCCTTAAAACAGGTGCTGGTTATTGATAGCGGGAAACCCTGTAACCGCCAAACACCCCACTCACATAATTTCCTTACCCGGGATGGCGAAACGCCTGCTGTTATTGCAGCAAAGGCAAGGGAGCAAGCTGAAAAATACTCTACAGTAAAGTTCCTTAGCGGCAAAGTCATTAATGGAACAAAAAACGTTGATGGATTTACTATCTGCACTGAAGCAGGGGAGGCTTATGCAGCTAAAAAATTGGTGTTTACTACCGGTATATATGATATAATGCCCCAAATTCCTGGTTTTGCAGAATGCTGGGGTATTTCTGTAATCCATTGCCCTTTTTGCCATGGTTACGAAGTGCATGGCAAACAAACAGGTATAATTGGTAATGATGATACAGGGTATGAGTATGCGAAGATGATAAGCAACTGGACTAATGATCTTACACTATTTACCAACGGGGCGTCAACATTTACTACCGAACAAGCTGGAAAACTGGCATCGCACCATATTAAAATTGTTGAAGATTTAGTTGAAACGGTAGAGCACTACCAGGGGCAGATAAAACATTTAGCAGCCGGTAAGAAGTATCCTTTAGATGCAATTTACGCCCGCCCGGCTTTCAGGCAGCATTGCGATGTGCCTCAAATGATAGGTTGCCAAATCACCGATGCAGGATATATTGAGGTAGACGAAATGTATCAAACCAGTATTCCCGGTATTTATGCAGCCGGAGATTGTACTTCACCTATGCGCACGGTTGCTACAGCGGTTTCTGGAGGGGCATTAGCCGGTGTTGTAATAAGTAAGGAACTGATTAATGAGGAGTTTTGATCTCACATCTTTTTCTCAATCGCAATCAAAGGTATTGCTGCAAATGCAATCAGCAGCATAAACGCCGCTGTTACCAGGAAAAGGTTTGAGCCCAGCGTATGGTACAAAAACGCCCCGCTAATAAGGCCGATGATACTGGCCAGGCTGCCGGCGCTGCCTGCAAAACCTTGTATTTTGCCCTGCACCTGCGCGTTCCCGGTGTTGGATAACAGGGCGATAAAGGAGGGCCACATAATGCCATTGCCAATAGCAAAAAGCAGGGCAGAAGAATAGATAAGCACGATGCTCTCAAATTTTAAAAGCACAAAACAGGCGCAAAGAATGAGGCTGCCGGTTATTACCAACACAGCGCCCGAAACACGTTTGGCAATAAAGCTCAATACAGGTCCCTCTATTAAAACCATTGTCCCGCTTAAAAACGAAAAGTAGATACCCAGTTTTAAAACGTTCCAGTGCAGCTGCCCGGCAGCATACACCGGGAAACCAACATAAAAGAAATTAAAGCCTAAGAATATAAGAAAGTATAGGATCAAAAAATAGGGTACATAAGGCAGGTTAAAAACTTCCTTCAATCCTTTTAAATTGGCTTGTTTTATAAGGGTGGGGCCAGGGACATCTTCTTTTTTAACCTGTAGCTCACGTATCCGCAGCCAGATAACCAGTAAAGCTACTAACGAGATAAACGCGGTAACAATCACCGGTAATATATTGCCTAATATGGTTGCCCCTAATAAACCAGCCAGCAATGGTCCAAAAATAAGCCCCATATTGGATGCAGCGGCCATACGGCCAAAATTTCGCTTGCGGTCGTCCTTTACAGAAATATCTGCCACATAAGCATTAGCTACAGACATATTACCGCCGGTGAGGCCATCCAGGGCTCTCCCTAAAAAAATGAGCAGCAAAGGAATACTGAATATCAGGTTGTTGGTTAGTTTTATTTGTTGGTTGGGTATAATTAAACCTGTTAAAAATATAAGCCAGGCCACAAAGGTGCCAGCCTCGCTCAGGAGCAGGATTTTTTTACGCCCGAACTTGTCAGACCAGTTGCCCAGTATAGGTGCCCCTATCAGCTGGAAAAAGGAATACGTAGCACTCAAAAAACCATATACCACCTCGTGCCCGCCAAGCTTTAAAACGATAACCACCAAAAACGGGATAACAACACTAAAGCCCAGGGCATCAATAAAGTTTACCAGCAATATTGGGAATAGGGTTGCTTTGGAGGTGCTTGATGCCATTAAATGGAACAGGTTTGATTTATTATAATACAGGTAACTTAAAGATAAGTTTTTGATCATGAATTGCCTGTATTGCCAAATGATGGCAAGTGTGTGTGTTTAATCACATGCACTTTTTAACAAAGCATTTTGAACCTTTTAACAAAGTTGAGCTTGTGAATACACCCGATATTTGTCATAACAAAAAGTAAAAAAGACATGGAAAAAATTTGGTTTATAACAGGCAGCTCCCGCGGGTTGGGGCGCAGCCTTACCGCAGCAGTACTTGCCAAAGGCGATAAGGTAGCTGCAACGGCGCGTAATACAGCACAATTAAATGACCTGGCAGATCAGTATCCCGGCCAGTTGTTTCCCGTTCAGCTGGATGTAACCAGCCAGGAGCAAATTAACGCGGCGGTTGAAAGTACAATACAGCATTTCGGTCGTATAGATGTTTTGGTGAACAATGCTGGTTTCGGCATCACCGGTGCGGCCGAAGCATTTACAGATGAGCAGGTGCGCAGCCAGCTGGAAACAAACTTGTATGCTCCCATTGCTATCACGCGTGCTGTATTGCCTTATATGCGCAAGCAGCGTTCGGGCCATATCCTGCAAATCAGCTCAATTGGGGGCAGGGTAGGTAGCGTCGGTCTTACCATTTATCAATCTGCTAAATTTGGCTTAAGTGGTTTCAGCGAAGGCTTGGCCCGCGAAGTGGCGCCTTTGGGTATAAAAGTTGTTGTTGTTGAACCGGGCGGTTTTCGTACCGATTGGGCCGGCGACTCGATGACCTATGCAAGATCTATTGAAGGTTATGAAAGTTCTGTTGGTAAAAGGGCCGAGTTTTTCCAGAGCGGAAAATTTATACCGGTGGGCGATCCCGATAAGGCGGCAAAAGTTATGATTGACATAGTTGGAGAGCCCGAGCCGCCATTACATTTAATATTAGGGAGCGAAGGGGTAGCCCTTGTAAAAAACGCTGAACTGGCAAAACTGGCCGAGCTGGAAAAATGGTACCAGGTTAGTATTTCGACAGACCACGATGAATCGGAAAATTTCTTTGAATCTGAGCAGGGTAAATTATACCTGAGTATGAAAAAATAAAAGAAAAAACATTGATAACAATGTAGCCCGGCACCTGCATTGTTATTATTTATAAATTTGAACTGATATGCTTAAGCAGGAAAAAGCGCCGATATTACAGCAAATACGCCATACATGTTATGTAACCAATAGCAGGGAGGGTGAGCAGTTTGTGCCCGAACATGTTTTTAGCTACCAAGCTGCCGGTTCAATCGAGATTAACGACGGAACCCAATCATATACAGTTAATGAAGGAGATTTTAGGCTGAGCAAACGCAATCAGCTTATTAAATTTATAAAGCGGCCACCCTTAAATGGCGAGTACAGAGCACTATCTGTTTACCTTGACCAGGAAACATTGCGAAACTTTAGTATAGCGTATGGGTTGAAATCGGATAAGCATGATATGGGAGGCCCGTTCATTAACCTGAAGCCACATCCTTTGTACAAGAGTTTTATGGATTCGCTGCTGCCTTACCAGCAAACGGGGCATGCTATCAGTGATGATCTGCAGCGATTAAAGCTACAGGAGGCCATCCTGATATTACTGCAGGCCAATCCCGAACTTAAAGATGTTTTATTTGATTTTAGCGAACCCGGCAAAATAGACCTGGAAGGTTTTATGAATAAAAACTACCACTTTAACGTTCACCTTAACAGGTTTGCCTATTTAACAGGCAGAAGCCTGGCTACCTTTAAGCGCGATTTTGAAAAGATATTTCACATTACCCCAAACAGGTGGCTGCAGCAGCGCAGGTTGCAGGAAGCGCATTACCTTATTAAAGAAAAAGGCCAGGCCCCCTCAGCTATTTACCTCGACCTGGGCTTTGAAGATCTGTCGCATTTTTCGTTTGCGTTTAAAAAAGCTTATGGTGTAGCTCCGTCCAGGATTTAATTATTAATTAATCAAAGCTTCGCCGGATTGGCCGATTAACAATATTAAAAATATTTTTTATTGACTGTAACCCTGTTGTTTTAATTAACGTACAAAAAGGTGTAAAGGTTAATTAATTTATTGGTTTGAATTTTTGTTTAGGAACTCCCGGATGCCAGCCGGGAGTTTTTTTATTTTGAGTAATAGTTAAAATAGTGATTTTTAAAGGTTCATACCGCCGGATACCTCTATCCGTTGCGCATTTATCCACCGGGCCTCTTCTGTGCATAAAAATGCAACTACGCCACCAATATCATCAGGCAAACCTACACGGCCCAATGCGGTTACACCTGCAACATGGTCGTTCACGTGCTGGTTGTCGCGTACCATACCGCCGCCAAAATCTGTTTCAATGGCGCCGGGAGCAACCGCGTTAACAGCAATTCCACGTGCGCCTAATTCTTTGGCCATATACCTTGTTAGTACTTCAATACCGCCTTTCATTGATGCATATGCTGCATAACCCGGCATACTGAAACGGGCCAAACCGGTTGATATATTGATGATGCGGCCGCCATCATTAATAATTGGCAGTGCTTTCTGGCTTAAAAAGAATACGCCTTTTAAATGGATATTGAAAAGCAGGTCGAAGTCTTCTTCGGTAGTTTCGGCAAAAGGTGCACCAACCCCAATACCGGCATTGTTTATTAA
>NZ_JBFUKF010000219.1:0-8621 GCF_056400985.1 Mucilaginibacter sp. P4_G9
GCGCTGGTAAGGGTTTTAGGCGGTATTGATGGCAGCATTACTTCCGATTTTCTGTCGATGGATATTAAGCAGGCCCTGCACTACCTCGGTGAAATTACAGGCGTAGTTACTACGGATGATTTGCTGGAAAATATATTTAGCAAGTTTTGTATCGGGAAGTAAACCAACAAAGACCCTTAAATGCTGATTTTCTCTGTCGTTCCTCTTGATTTTTATTAATTACTTTTACTCAAAAACTGATTATGCACCTTAAATACTTATTAATTTCAATATTGCTATTCTTTAGTTGTACTATCACAGGACAATCAATTCAAAAGAAATTAGCTGATTCTACTAAAGCCACAGTCGATTTACGGAAACAGGAATTAAATAAAAAATAAGCATAGACAAACAACGCCAAAATGCTAATAATGGCTCTAATGCCACATCAAACAATCAATTACCTTTAATAATTTCATTAACAATTTCCTCCGTCTCTCTTATTTTATCACTAATTGTGGTTTGGTATAATACTTTAAAACCGTCCAAAATTATTTTATATAATCCTAAGAGAATAACCATAGCTGGCGATGCTTATAATCTTGTTGATGGTCTCTATACGATAACTATTGATCATGCTTTTTATAATAATGGCGCGAAATCAGGAGTGGTTGAAGACCTAATTATTATTATGAGAAATAAAGCAAGTGACCAAAAATTGGAATTTAGGACTTTTTTAGAAGTCATAGATCGGCAATTCAGTTCTGCCCCATCGGATCAACCGCAAAGAACATCATATAAGCCAACTATCGTAAAGGCAAAAGAGAGTGCTTTTAAATCTTTATATTATAGGCAAACTGATTTAAACAAGAGATTTGATATAGTTCCAGGAAATTACGAATTCACGATATACTTTAAAACTTATAACAATGAAAAATTTACAGAAGGTTGCAAATCAAGTGTGGAAATTTTTCAGAGCGACATAAATATTATAAGTATTATTCAAAGAACTCCTGTTCAACCGGAAGGTTACATGGCTTTTGTTCGCGAGCAGATTTTTAGTACAATGGAAACAGAAAAGATAATAAATGACTTTGTTCATGAAATTTAGAATGTCAAGTTATAACCTATTTTGCAGAATTTCCATTTCTACCGATTAACGAAATTTTTATATATGGTAATGCAACGGGGCATAGCGAAGGTTACGATTGGCAAAAATGGAAAGAAATATTACTATGAGCAATTAAATCCCGATGCTGATTATTCATATTGGTACAGAATACGAGAATACAATTTTAATTGGCATATTGAATGCAGCAGAGTTGGTGTCGTAAACAAAATTGAATTTAATGAAGAAAATGAGGTCATTTTTGTTGATTATACTTATGATATTGAGAAATGGGATTTTCAAACCTTGTTAAAGCATAGTGATGATAAATTATGGAACAATAAACTATCTCAAATAAAAGATCAACTTAATAACGATCGACTTAATTCAGCGAGTCAAAATGAAGCAATCCATAACGAACGAAACCTCCGAAAATGGTTGTTTTTTACAATTGCGATTATTGTCGTTTTATATTTTTTATTCAATTAGCAATAAGTAATTTACATTTATTTTGTTTCAATAGGTTTAAGGGTGTTTGGCACGTACAATTTCATGGCGCCATCATAATAACTAGGAATTTCACTTCCTTTACCTTGTGCTATTAATTTTAAATATTATCCTCTCTCCCCCGGAAGTAGTTCAGGCATGCCCTGAACCATAGCATCGGCAACAGAGGTAGGCTTTTTATCTTCTGGTGATTAGATAAGGAATTGCCACTTTACGTTGTTAATTACGAATTTATCTTACTTTTATGCTATCTTAGTGTACCGGCTTGCTAAGGGCCAGGTTCATGATCTCGAAGATCTCAACTGAATTTTGATGCGTGTAAAATTTTATATTGTTGTTTCAGTGTTGTTTTTTGCTTACACGAACAATTTTGCGCAAAGCAATCAATACCGATTTTCGCACCTTGATATAAGTAACGGACTGTCGCACAGCCAGATCACCAGTATTTTTAAGGATTCTGAGGGGTTTATGTGGTTTGGTACTTCTTCCGGTCTCAACAGGTATGACGGTTATAACTTTAAAGTATTCAGGCACGACGCAAGTAACAAAAATTCTATTAATTTCGATTATATAAGAAGCATTTTTGAAGGCCCTGATAAAAAATTATGGATATCAACTCCTCCCGGCTTCTGTTTCTATGATCCGGAAACCGAACGGTTTAATAATGATATGTCATTATTGTCACGTCCTTTGAAGCTACCCGTTAATGATCCTCAAAAAATTGAACGCAGCAGCGCTACAGACTTTTGGTTTTTATATGCTGATTCGGGCATTTACAGATATAACGCCATAAGCAAAAAGACGACGCGTTATTTTCACAGTGTTAACGGGGTTTCCTCGTTATACCCAGGTTCCATTGCGGATATCACGTCTGACGTTAAAGGCAATATTTGGATAGTTTATACTGACGGAATGGTGGAGATGCTTGATGTTAAACTTAACAGGATCAGCTATCGCACCAGCATATTTAACAAGGTAGCTAATAATAAGAAAGATCGTTATGCACTGCTCGTCGACCGCGATGGTGATTTATGGTTTTACTTGCCGTACAATGATTTGGGCCTATCTTATTACCGGCCTTCAACAGGGACTTTCAGGCATATTGATAAAGAATCATCCGGGATAAAGTTAAAAACGAACCTTATTACCAACATTGTTCAGGCTAATGATGGCTTAATATGGATTGCAACTGATCATGGCGGGGTGAATGTGCTGGATAAAAAGAATGGGACAATCGCCTATCTGCTAAATAAGGGAGATGACCCTACCTCATTAAGGCAAAACACAGCAACACTCTATAAGGATAACTTAGGTATTATATGGGCCGGTACTAATAAAAAGGGAATAAGTTATTACCATAAAAATATTATCAAGTTCCCGCTTTTCAGGCATTTAGATTCTGATCCGGCTAGTTTAAAGTTTAACGATATCAATAAATTTGTAGAAGATAAACTGGGGAATTTATGGATCGGCACCAATGGCGGCGGCCTCATTTATTTTAATCGCAAAACGGGCGTATACACCCAATACAAAAACAATCCTAACGATGGCAACAGCTTATCGAGCGATGTAATTATTAGCCTTTGTATAGATCATGACCAAAAATTATGGATAGGTACCTATTTTGGCGGTTTGGATTGCTTTGACGGGAAAACGTTTAGCCATTATAAACACAACGATAAAGTGGCCACCAGTATTGCTGATAACCGGGTATTTAGCATTTTGGAAGACTCGTCTCACCGTTTGTGGATAGGAACGCTTTTTGGGGGCCTCGAAATTTTCGACCGTGAAAAAAAAATATTTTACCATCCATTAACGGAGGCTGATATCAGTTCTACTATAATATTCTCAATCTTCGAGGATAAACAAGGCAATATCTGGATAGGGGGAGGATGGGTGGTAGATGTTATATGGAAGGACGGCCGGCGGGTAAGCCACTATACCGCAAGAGATGGTTTAATTGACAATGAAATAAGCAATATCAATGAGGATAGCCGGGGTTTGATATGGATAGCGACCGCGGGCGGGTTGAGTGTTTTGAATCGTAAAACAAACACTATTATCTCGCTGACAAAAAAAAACGGGCTCCCGGCTAATTCAGTGACCAATACGTTGGAGGATAACAAAGGGGTAATGTGGTTAAGCACTTCGAACGGGTTAGCCCGCGTTAGGTTAACACCAACAGCTGATGCTTTTAATTTTCACTTCGACAGCTTTGACGATACAGATGGCTTGCAGGGCCGGGAGTTCAACAGAAATGCAGCTTTAAAAACACGCGCCGGTGAATTGATATTTGGAGGTCCAGATGGTTTTAATCTGTTCGACCCCGCAAGTATTGAACCCGATACCGCCAAGCCTCAATTAATTTTTACCGACTTTCAGTTGTTCAATAAGAGCATATCAGCAAATGAGGCGGTTAACGGCCATATTGTCCTTCCAAAAAGTATATCAGTAGTACAAACAATAGTCCTTAATCACGACGAAAATATCTTTTCGATAGAATTTGCCGCCCTCGATTATATCAATCCGGGTAAAGTAAAATATCAGTATATGCTGGAAGGCTTTAATAAGGCATGGGTAAATGTAGATAATAAAACGCGAAAAGCCGGTTATACCAATCTGGATGGGGGAGATTATACTTTTAAGGTACGTGTGTCCAATTCTGAAGGTGTTTGGAGTCCGCATAGTATTTCTTTAAAAATTAAGGTATTGCCCCCGTTCTGGAAATCTACTTTGGCTTATGTCATTTACCTGTTGCTGATAACCGGAATCCTCTTTTTTATACGCCGGCGCGGAATACAAAAAATAAGAAGGGAATTCATAGCAGAAAAAGAAAAATTTATAGCAGAGAAAGAAAAACAGGAAGCAAAATTGATGATTGAACAGGAGCGGCAGGAGATTAAGCGAATGCAGGATCTTGATCAGTTGAAAACCAAATTTTTGACCAATGTAAGCCACGAGTTCCGAACACCGATTTCGCTGATCATGGCACCGGTCGAAAAGATGCTTACCCGCGCCGATCAGGAACAGAAACAACAGCTGGGCATGATAGGAAAAAACGCCAGGCGGTTGTTGAACATGGTAAACCAGTTGCTTGATTTTAGGAAGATGGAAGTGCAGGAGTTGAAACTGCATAGCAAGCCAGGGGATATGGTGAAGTTCATCAACGAGGTATACCTTTCATTTACTGATATCGCCGAACAAAAAGGGATTAATTTTATTTTTGATACCTCGACTAATTCGCTGTTTACCAGTTTTGACCATGATAAGGTAGAAAGGATATTGTTTAACCTGCTGTCAAATGCCTTTAAATTTACACTGCCTGGCGGGCAGGTAAGCCTGTTGCTTAATATAGATAGCGAAACCGGCGATGCCCCGCTTGAAATTAAGGTGATTGATACAGGTATTGGTATCCCGCATGAAAAACAAAGTAAAATTTTCGAGCGTTTTTTTCAACACGACATTCCGGAATCGATGATTAACCAGGGCAGCGGTATCGGCCTCGCAATTACGCATGAGTTTGTGAAGATGCATGGAGGAGAATTAACAGTTGAGAGTGAGCCCGATCATGGCAGTTGCTTTACCGTTAAATTACCTTTTGTCATCTACGCCGGGCCGGAAACTGATATAGTAACTGCCGATGAGACCGATTTGACGAATCAGGATAGTGAAAGCCTCAATGAAATTAAAACTGTAACCAAACCGCCGCGATCAAATAAAAAGCCGGTAGTTCTTTTGGTTGAGGATAACGATGATTTTCGTTTTTACCTGAAAGACAATTTAAAGGATGTGTTTTTTTTAATCGAAGCTTCGAATGGGAGGGAAGGCTGGCAAAAGGCCCTGTCACAACATCCGGATATTATTGTTAGTGATATTAGCATGCCCGAGATGACGGGAATTGAGTTGTGCAAAAAACTAAAGAACGACAAACGTACCTCGCACATTCCTGTTGTGCTGTTAACCGCGTTAACGGGTGATGAAGAACAGATAAAGGGCCTGGAAATTGGCGCTAATGATTACATGACAAAACCATTTAATTTTGAAATACTCCTTTCAAAAATTAAAAATTTGCTAATCCTGCAGGATAACTTTAAACGTACTTATAAAAAACAAATTGATTTGCAATTGCAAGAAGTTGCCATTCAATCTGATGATGAGAAATTTTTAAGAAATATAGTTGAATATGTTGAGCAGAATATTTTAAACTATAATCTTTCGATAGAAGAAATAAGCCGGCATATGAACATGAGCCGTGTATCGCTTTATAAAAAAGTTTTAATGCTTACAGCTAAGCCGCCTATTGAATTTGTTCGATCAATAAGATTGAAAAAAGCTATGTATATGCTGGAGAACAGTCAAATGACAATCAGCCAGATTTGTTATGAAGTTGGCTTTAACACACCTAAATATTTTACGAAGCTATTCAAGGATGAGTATAACATACTTCCCTCAACCTATCTCAGTTCAATTCGCCAACAGAAACTGAAGGAAAAAGAATAGTTAATTAAATTCTCTCCGGATTTATTTTTTAGCACCGCCTTTTCTGGCTGCGTTATAACAGCCAATTAGGATCCTCTTTGTTGTTACACAAGTCAATATTTCAAAAAAAAGAAATAAAAACTCGAAATAGAAATAAAAAATATTCATAACTTGTTTATTTTAAGTTAGTTATATGTGTGGTTAACATCTCGTCTATATTCGTTATCAAACCGGCTATTCCTTTCTTTTTAACAATCATAGTTTCATCCCCCAGAATATAAGTTCAAAGTAATGTATTTAAACGACGCTGCTTTTGACCAATGTTCCACCAATAACCAATAGGACCAACAGTTAACTTTTTTGAATTAGTAAACATGCGTCTGACTGCACCTGAAGTTTTTTAACTGATTGTTCGGGCAGCCGTTTCATGTGAAGAAACTAACAGTAAAGTAGTTTTCAAAGGTTGCTTTGGGTATTGGGCTATCTAAAATGCGATAACAAAATAAATTATGAATGAGAGAAAAACCAATTAAGCACTAACCAAAAACAATGTACCAATTATCAAACCTTAAAATCCTTTTAAAAGATGGATAAAAATTTACAAAAGAGAGTGAAATATCAGATTTCATTAATTATTGCGGGTATATTTCTTTATATATCTGCCCATGCGCAAACCGTAAATATTACGGGCAAAATAACAAGCGCCGACGATGGCCAGCCGATACCAGGCGTAAGCATTAAAATTAAAGGGACGGGCTTCGGGGCTATATCCAGTATTGACGGAAGCTATTTCATAGCGGCTGAACCTGGCAAGGTACTCGTTTTTAACTTTTTAGGCTATGCGCCACAAGAAATAACTGTTAAGCAAGCCGGCGCAATTAATGTCAGGCTCAATTCAACATCCAGTAAATTAAACGAAGTGGTTGTTGTTGGTTATGCCAAAGCACGAAGAAAAGACGTTACAGGGTCTATAAGCTCAATATCGGGGACCGATTTGCGCCAAACGCAACCAACTACTTTTGACCAGGCCCTGCAGGGTAAAGTTGCGGGTGTTGTGGTTCAGCAAGTGTCGGGCCAGCCGGGTGGGGGCGTATCTATTCAGATACGTGGTGTATCGTCAATAAGCGGCACCAACTCGCCGTTGTACGTAATTGATGGTATTATTATCCCGCCGGTAGGTGACCCGGGTAAAGGCGGCAACCCGTTAAACGCCATCAGCCCCAACGAAATAGCATCAATAGATGTATTGAAAGATGCATCGGCAACGGCTATATACGGTTCGCAGGCAACCAATGGTGTAATTGTTATTACCACAAAAAGAGGAAAGCAGGGGGCACCGCAAATAACCTATGATTTCTATTCAGGATATCAGGTGATAGCGAAAAGGCTTCCTACAATGAACCTGCAGGAACATGCCGGTTTCATTAATGCCAGAGGGCAAGTATGGGGCTTTGATGTAAGGCCAGAATTTGCCAATCCGAAGTATTTAGGTACCGGTACCGACTGGCAGGCGGAATTATTCCGCAAAGCTCCTATGAACAACCATAACCTTACCGTGAGCGGCGGCGATGACAGAACGCAGTATTTGCTGTCGGCCTCTTATTTTAACCAGGAAGGTATAGCCATTGGATCTAATTTTACGAGGGCCTCGGTACGGTTAAATTTAGATAACAAAACTACTAACTGGCTTAAGATTGGAACCAGTCTTCAATTGGCCCGCGTTAGCGAAAATCAAAATTCAACGGCTTCGGGAGTTATTGGTTCGGCGCTAAACCTCACGCCCGACATCCCGGTGAAAAACCTTGATGGCTCATGGGGTGGTATTAGTAACACAAATGGTTGGGTGCTTTCTACCCCTAACCCTGTGGCTATGGCCGAGATCATAAAAAACCTTAGAAAAAGAAAGCAGATATTTGGCAACTTATACGCCGAAATACAATTTACCAGAGACCTGTCTTTACGAAACGAAGTGTCGGGCAATTTCGATTTTAACACAGAAGATAATTTTACACCAACTTATACCTTCGGCAAAACCGTTAACAACACTAATTATGGCTCAACATCAATGGGTCAAAATGATTATACGGTAATACGCAATTTTTTAACTTATAACCACAATTTCAGCCGGTATTATGTCAATTTATTGGCGGGGCACGAATCGCAGGTTGGTTCTTTTCAAAATGCATACGCCTATCGGTCAAATTTCCCTTCAAATAACGTACAGGCTATTAATTCGGGTGATGGTACCACAGCCAGAAACGGCGGGGATTATGGTTCGGGCACCGCGCAGGAATCTTATTTCGGCCGTATCAATGTATCATGGGATGATAAATACCTGGTTACCGCTAATTTACGGGCCGATGGTTCATCAAATTTTTTCCACACCAATCGCTGGGTAAATACTTACTCAGGAGCATTTGCCTGGAAAATTAATAACGAGGCGTTTTTGAAAGGCGTTAAATCTATAAATGAATTGAAGCTGAGGCTTGGTTATGGGGTTACCAATAACCAGGGCATACCGGGCAATACCTTTGTAACCCAGCTTCAA